>CAMGSV010000057.1 GCA_946061495.1 uncultured Spirochaetales bacterium
GGGAGCCGCCAATTCAATCACTTCCTTGCAGAACTGGCCACAGGCCAGATTTGTTTCGCAGCTAATGCTGCGCACGGCTTTGGGATTGTTACAAGTTTTCGATCTTGCTCCGCATAATCTTACAGTGTGTAAGAGGGCAATTTTACAGTGTGCAAGAAAGGAACATTCTCATCGGTGATTATGAAAAATCCCCTCCAAAGGTCAAAACCTTCCTCCTTGTGATTATTCGATGAGTTTTCATGTTAATTGGACAGCAATGATATTCCTACCACAAAAGGAATCTTTTGTCTTTAAAATAGTCAGGGCTATCCGTTCTTTCTGGACAGCCCCTTGGTTACTTGTGCAAACCCCGTTATTTTGTCAGGTACAGGGCCTCGGAAATGTTGAATGCCTTGTCGCCAATCTTTTCCAGCTGGCGCACCAGGTCGATGTACAGCAGCTCAGACTTGACGTCGGCGCCGCTTTCCAGCCGCTTGCGGGCAATCTTTTTCAGGTTCTTGCGGAACTGGTCGATCTGGTCCTCAATGGTCTGGGCTTCCGCCAGCTTCTCCTTTGTCAGGTGCTGGTTTGCATTTTCCCGGATGAACAGGACGAAACGGTTCACCAGTTCGATGTAGGGGTCCAGACGGTCCAGATCCTCCTGGGCAAAGGTCATCTTCTTCTCCACGCTGCGTCCCAGCAGGATGGAGACGCTGTGGCAATCGTCGGTCATATCCTCCAGCTGGGCCACCACCTCCAGCATCTGGGACACATTGTTCCGCTGGTTGTCCGTCAGGGGCAGGTCCAGGCAGCGCACCAGGTAGTGGGAGAGCTCCTGGTGCATCTGGTCGGCGTACTCCTCGTCCCGAATCTGGGCCGTCTTGAACTCCTGGGTGGCCGCCATGGAACGGTCGGCAAAGGAGCTCCTGATGCGCTGGAACATTCTGGTGACAATCTCGGACATATCCAGTATTTCCTTCTCCGCCAAGAGGATGGCTCCTGCCGCATGCTCGGTCTTGCCGGGCTGTGGCATCTCCAGATGGTAGGTGTCCGGGGTCTCGTCCGCCTTTGGCCTGATGAGCCGCTCCGTAAGGGCTGCAATCTGGTTCACAAAGGGCAGGAAGATGATGGTGTTGGTGAGGTTGAACACGGTGTGGAGCATGGCGATGTGGTTGGTGATGGTGTTCTGGTCGATGGGACCGGGAATCAGCAGGTCTACTAGGGCCAGCAGGGGCCGGAAGAAGATGACCGCCAGGATGGTTCCCGACACATTGAACAGCACGTGGACTAGGGCGGCCCGTCGGGCGTTCACCTTGGTGCCGATGGAGGCAATCACCGCATCGATGGTGGTGCCGATGTTGCTGCCCAGCACCATGGCTGCCGCAAACTCCCAGGGCAGCAGGCCATTGTAGGACATGGTGAGGATGATGGCGGTGGCGGCGCTGGAGGAGTGGATGACGACGGTGAGAACGATGCCGGCGATAATGCCCAGGAAGCGGCTCAGGGCGCCCTTGTGGGTAAATTCCGCCAGGAAGGCCATGTTCTGCGCATCCACGGCGGGCATGATGGAGGACAGCATGTCCAGTCCCAGGAAGAGGAGGCCGAAGCCCATGAGGGCCTCGCCGATGGACTCCTTCCGCAGCTTCTTGTAGGACACCAGCAGGAATCCGATGCCGAACATGGGCACGGCAAAGGCAGAGATGTTGAATTTGAATCCGAACAGGGACACGATCCAGGCGGTGATGGTGGTGCCGATGTTTGCTCCGAAGATGACGCCAACCGACTGCTTCAGGGTCAAAAGCCCGGCGTTCACAAAGGACACCACCATGACGGTGGTGGCGCTGGAGGACTGGATGATCATGGTGATGAAAAGTCCTGTCAGGACTGCCAGGACACGGTTTCCGGTCATGAGGCCGAGGATGCGCTGGAGCCCCTCACCGGCGCTTTTCTGGATGCCGTCGCTCATCATCTTCATGCCGTAGAGGAGGAACCCCAGGCTACCGACGAGCTGAAACAAAAAGGATATGATATTCATAGCCCTACCTTACAAAATGTTTTTTTTCTGTACAATATACTTTCCCATGAGTTTTCCGTTAAAAAACAGGGGAAAAATGGTTCCACCTGAGGAATAGGAGGCAAACTCAAGTGGAACCCAGTGTATTCTATCAAACGGCGGGGTTAGGAGGCAGCCCCTTCTGCGGGCTTCAGGGGGCGTCCCTGGAGGTAGGCGTCCATGGCCTCCACTGCCTTCTTTGCAGTTGCAGCGGCCCGTACTACCGTGTTGCTGCCCAGCACCACGTCTCCGGCACCAAAGATGCCCTCCTTGGAGGACTGGAAGAATTCGTCCACCTTCAGCAGGCCGTTCTCCGTCACCACCAGTCCAGCAGTGGTCTGGGCCAGCTTGTTCTTGGGCATCTGGCTTACGGCGATGACGGTGGAGTCGCTTTCCACCTGGATCAGCTCCTCCTTGTGGCCGATGACCTTGTCGTTCTCGTCGAAGATGCTCTCCTGGAACACCGGCCCCTTCTCGTTGATGGAGACTACCTGCATGCCGTACATGAACTGGGCGCCGTCCAGCTTGGCGTACTCCACCTCGTGGTCGCTGGCGGCCACCCGCTTGGCTCGGGCGTACAGGGTCACCTGCTCCACCCCGTGGCGGAAGGCGGTACGGGCCACGTCCATGGCCACGTTTCCCATGCCCAGGACGGACAGTGACTTGCCCAGCTTGTGGCTGGCGGGATTCAGCAGGTAGTCGATGCCGAAGTGGACGTTGCTCAGGCTCTCTCCCTGGATGCCCAGCTTCTTGGGTCGCCACACGCCGGTTCCGATGAAGATGGCCTTGTAGCCGTCCCGGAACAGGTCGTCAATCTCCAATGCCCCGCCGATGGTGGCGTCGGTGCGGATCTGGATGCCCATGGCCAGCAGTTTGTCCTCGTAGCGGTCCATCATGGAGCGGGGCAGGCGGAAGTCGGGGATGCCGTACCGCAGCACGCCGCCAATCTTGTTCTTTGCCTCGAAGATGGTCACCAGATAGCCCTTCTGCCGCAGCAGGATGGCGGCGGAGATGCCGGCGGGGCCACCACCGATGACCGCCACCTTGATTCCGTTCAGCTCCACCATGGGAAGCTCCATGCGGTCCAGGCAGGCGTCGGAGATATAGCGCTCGATGTTGGAGAAGCGGATGGGCGCCTCCTTGCGGTTCAGGATGCAGTGGCCCTCGCACTGGCTGGCATGGTCGCAGACAATGGAGCAGAACAGGGACATGGGGTTGTTCTGGAACAGCATCTGCCCCGCCTCCCGAATCTTGTTCTCCTTGAACAGGGAGATGACCTGGGGAATGGGTGTGTTGATGGGGCAGCCCTGCATGCACAGGGGTTTCTTGCAGTTGAGGCAGCGGTTCGCCTCGGTGGAAATATACAAAGCCATGAATGACCTCCAAATAATCAAAGTGAGGAAGTGTGCATCTAGTGCACCTTCTTTCAGTATAGTACGATATAATGCGGTTTTGTACAATGAATTTTGGGAAAAAATTGTAATGAGTACAAATTGAGTAGGAGCTGTTCTGGGGCGGGATGGCAGGTGGAAATACCTCCAGCCTTTTGTCACTGCAACATTTCCACAGGGAGTAGGGGCAATGCCCCATACATTCCGCCTGTGGAAAGGGTATCACTTCCTGCCAGAACAAGGTGGCGTTGGCTCCCTTGCAAGAAGAAATTGGATGGCCAGTTATCTGCTTTCACCTGTTGAGTATCCCGCTAAAAAACCGATACTTTAAAAAACTGTTTGTTATGGATGTCATTCCGGGAGGGATTATGAATAAGCGGATGGGATTCTGGTGTCTGATGGTGTGGACGGTGGTGGCCGTGGTGCCCTGCTTTGCCCTGTACAACCGGCAGGGGATTCCCGATTCTTCAGAAATTCGGCAAAAATTGGTGGAGTCCTGGTTCACCGCTCCAGTGGAGGAGGTGCGGGGAAAGGTTCCTGAGCTTCATAGAAACAATGTGGGAACGGTCTTTCAGGTTCGTTCCGAGGAGAACGGAAGCCAGCTGATGATTGTGGTGGCTCCCCGCCAGAAGATTGCGGTGGACATGTATTCCGGTGGCCAGGTGAGCGCCTCCACGGTGGATGTGTATCCTGCCACCGCCTCCGGCAGCTGGGTGCTGTACCGGGACATCAAGAGTGGCACTCCTCTGTTCATCCGCTACTATTTTGCCAGTGAGCCGGAAGTGTACATGCAGATGAATTTCAGCAACCACAAGGTGCTTGCTGACTTCGTGGTGTTCGATGGCTATGCCGCCCGGGGAGTTCCGGTGGGAATGCCTTTCCAGCGGCTGTACAAGGCATCCTTTCTGGAGGTCTTTGACCTGACGGAAAGCACCCTTCCCTGGAACTATATCAATATCATGCCGGCCCTCTACCATCCTATCCTGCAGATGATTGCGGTGGTTCGGGAGAATCTGGACCGGATTACCCCCTTGGAGGATGCCGCCTACAACGAGGATGGAAATGCCGTCTACATTTCCACCGGCAAGCAGCGGATTGAGTCTCTGGAGATGCGGGAGCAGCAGGGACTGGCCCTGTCCTCCGCCGGCTTCATCAAGTGGATTGTGGATGGACTGGTGATTCCGGTGGGAGGAAGCTATACACGGCTGGAGCCCCTGATGGCACCCACCGTCCAGTTCCGTCAGGGCAGCTTTGCGGAGACTGTGGGGGAGGAATTCGCCGTGTCCTTCTCCTTGGACTGGACCAGAAATCTGGCGGCAGCCGTCCTCTCAACCTATTCGGGAAGGAATTTCTACTACAACACCTCCGGCTGCGACGTGCAGATTGAGCCCTTCTCCGCTGAAATCGATGAATTCGGCAAGCTGTCCAATTCCTTGGGCTACCTGAAGGATACCGGCTACCGCATCAACGCTATCAAGGGATTGCTCTATGTGCTGGCGGTGACGGAGCCGGGAAAGTTGTACCTTGGTGCTGTACGTCAGAGCCACCGTCCCTCCGTGGATTCTCCTGAGGTGCAGTTTTTTACCGAATCCGTGGCTATCTTCCCCTATTTCGACACCTCTGGCCGGTTCCAGGTGGTGATTTTTGAGAATGGCACGGAGCTTTCCTTGGAAACCTTCATGGACCGCTACAAGGACTCCTACGTTCATTTAGTTAGAATTAATGCTTCCGAGCGTTTCTTTCCCCAGTGATGATTGTTTATGGTGCGAGGTCGGCTTTGTGTCGGCCTTGTCCATAGCTTGATTCATTGAGGATTTTGTGCAGCAGAAAAAATCTTTTTTCACACTTTTGTATTCGGGTGGCCCTGGCGCCTTCATTTTTTCCTTTTGTCTTCTATTGACAATCTTGAATTCCACCTCGTTGCCCCTCTTTTCACAGAGTGCTGGTGATGAGCTGATTTCGCCGGTGGATACTGGGCTGCAGAGTCCGTTCTGGGCGGGGGTGGACCACTTCCGTGGGGAACACTACCAGCAGGCGGCCCGCAGCCTGAAGCCGGTGCTGGATGCCTGCCTTCGGCAGCAGGAGTCTGCCCCGACGAAAGCGACGTTTCCCCTTGATTCTGGTCAGGTGGCCGCCGCCGCCAACCTCTACGCACTCTCTCTCATTCGTCTGGGCCGCCGGGAGGAGGGATTCCAGTCCTTTGGGGAATGCCATCGTCTTGGCATCCTTGATGGGGAGGGGCTGTTGAACTACAGTCGTGGAGCCCTGGAAAAGAAGGAGTTCAAGCTGGCGCTCCAGTTGGCTCAGGAGGCGTGCACTGCGGCAGGGCGTCCCTCAGGTGGGGCGGCTTCCTTCCAGAATGGGGCTGGCTGGAACGGCCGCTGCAATTATGTGGCGGCACTGGCAGCCTTTGGTCTGGGGGACTGGTTCCAGGCGGAACAGCTTTTTGAGGAGAGCCGTCGTCTGGACGAGGCTGCCTTTGCAGAGAATCCCTACCACCAGTATTATCTGGGAATCGCCCAGTTCCGGCAGAACAAGTGGTCAGTGGCCTACCAGACCCTCCAGAGCCTGTACCATTCCCACCCGAACCATCCCTTGTCAGAGAAGACTGTCCGCCTTGCCATCCATTGCACCCTTCAGCTGTGGCAGGGCCAGGATAACAGTCGTACCTCCTCCCATTGGTGGAATAAGGCTGCGGAGCTGGCGCAGGAGCTGGTGCATACTGCTTCGGAACGGCAGCTCCAGCCGGACTCTCTGTCCCACCAGCAGGCAGTGATTTTAGCCGCCAGAATCTACAGCGATGGCGGCCGCCACCAGGAGGCCCTGTCTCTGCTGGAGCCCTATCTGGAGCGGCAGGACGCGCCTTCCCTTTCCTGCCGTCTTCTTGCGGCGGAGATTCTGGCCTCCCAGGGAAAATCGGAGGGGTCCCAGGAGACGCTGGAGTTGGCGGCGGCGGCGTATGGCAAGCTGGGTGAAATCTGTAGTCCCTCTGGTGCTGGTACTGGAGCTGGTGCAGAATTCAGCATTGATTCCAGGGGGCTTGCCCAGGAGCTGAGGGCTTTAGGTGACACGGCATCCTATCGTCAGGGGGAGCTCCTCTATTCCATGGAAAAATACCGGGAGGCAGCCCAGGCCTTTGCCTTCTACCGCCGCAATTATCCTGCTGGAAGTCATGGTGATGCCGCCCTATACTTTAATGGAGAGGCCCTGAGGCGTGAGGGCTTTCAGGACCAGGCGATTCTCCTGCATGAAACGCTGCTGGCTCGCTATCCTGAAAGCAGCTTTGTCTTTGGCTCTCAGGTGGCATTGATGGGACTGTACAAGGCAAAGGGGGAGTATCAGCTGGCTCTGGAACAGGGGCGGCAGTTGCAAACGCAATTCCCCCAGCAGGCAAAGACTGTGGATGTGGAAGGACAACTGGAAGATTTGGCACTTTTGGAGCAGGGAGCCGACTCCCGCACCGTGGAGCTGCTTCGCCAGTACAGGGCGGCGGGGGAGTGCGGAACGAGGGAGGGGCGTCGCTTGGCGGTGCAGCTTGCCGCCCGCTACCGTTCCTCCAGTCAGGAAATCACCGCCGCAGAGCGGATTCTCTTGGAGCTGTTGGACGCTCTTGGCTTGCAGGGGGACCACGTTGCTGACGGTATGGATGAGCGTGGCTTGGAGCAGACGGCGGCGGGGGAGGAGGAAGTGGCCGCCCAGGGGTCCTATCTGCTGGCAGACCTGTACCGGCAGGCGGGACGTTACCGTGAGTCCGCACAGCTCTTCCTTGTCTCCGCCCGATTCTTTTTGCTGGCGGGCAATGGAACGGAAGGGGGCGGTGATGCTGGTGAGGCGGCGGCAGCAGCCCTGTACCGTGGGGCGGAAAGCTTTGATGTGGCAGGCTTGCGGGCGGACTGTCGTGCGGTAGCCCATCAGCTGGAAAGTCTCTTTCCCCAGTCACGATGGACTAGTGCGGTCAGAATTTTTTTGTAGCGGAGGCGAGTATGGCTGCGATTCATTTGGAAGACTGTCCTGGTGTTTTCTCTAGGCTACCGTGTACGTCCATCCTGGGGTGGCCTGTCCTGTGGAGGCTGATCTTTTGTCTGCTCCTGCCCACTGTTGTCTCCGCCCAGGAGGTGTACCTCCCCGACGTCACCACCGTTATTGCCGGAGAGGAGCTGGAGGTGGCGGAGGAAGCCCTGCCCGAGTATTCTGCCTCCCTTCCCCAGCGTCCCCCTGTTTCTCCGGAGCCTCCGCAACCAGTACCGGAGCCGGCTGCTCCTGTGCAGGAACCGCTTCCTCCCTCGGTGGTGGAGCTGGCCAGCAGTCTGCCACAACAGCAATTTTTTGTGGAGGGACTCATAGCTCCTGCCTGGCCCTTGGGCTTGTTGTCCCAGTTCCAGGTGTATACGGAAGGTGAGGCTCCCTTTCGGCTGGACTTTGGCTATGGGGTGGTGGGGGGCTATGGCTTGGAAACAACAGAAGATGGCTTTTTTCACACCAAAAGCCTCCTTTCTGTGGAAAAGACCTTCCTGCTGAAAAAGAAGTCCCTGCAATCACCAGGAAATGGAATCGGAACGCAGGAGCCTTCTCCCGCCCAGCTGAAGGTGGCAGGAGGCTACCTGTCTCTGGACAATGGACTGCAAGGTCACAGCCTCCTTTTTGACGACATAAACCGACGTGGCGCCAGCCTCCAAATGGCCATGGAGATCCCGCTGCCCCATGGATTCAGCTTTGGGGCAGAGCTTCCCCTGGGCTGGTACAACCGGTATGCAGGCTTTTCCAGTACCGTGGGCAGAACCAAAGTGAACCGTGGGGTGGCGCTCTCCATCCTGCAGCTGACTCCCCGGCTGAAAGCCACCTGGAGCACTGCTGCCCACCAGCCTTTCCCTAGCAGCCATCTCTTTGACTTGGGGCTGGTTCTGGGGTGGGGTTACACCGCCAGCCTTGATCCGGAGGTGGTGCTGTCCCAGAACAGGATGCATCTGGAGGCCTCCGCTACCTGGCGGTGGAATGATGCCCTGAAGGTGCAGGGGAATCTGTCCCTGGTCTCTTTCCCCTCGGGCAGCGGGGCAGATGACGTGAGGCTCCTCCTGCCCTTTTCCCTGGGGGTGGAGTGGGGGAGAATTCTGAAACAGGGAGACCTGCAGCTCTTTGCCCGAGGTGGACTGGAGTCCCGCCCGGTGAACTTCCTGGAGCTGGAGGAACGGGAAGCCTTTGTGAACCTGCTGGCAAAGAGTCTCATCAAGGAGGGGGAGCAAAGCGACTGGTTCTTCACTGCCGGTGCACGGCTTCCTCTGGCTTCCCACCTTGGTCTTGACCTAGCGGCTGACTTCAAGCAGTCGGCCTTGGGAAACAATGTGCTGACGGGGAACTATGCTGCTGGCATCAATGGATATACAGGACTCTTCGCCGGAGATTTTGTGGCGAGAACAGCCTTTGCCACCCAAGGGGCTGTAACGATGGAGCTCAACAGTTTTTTAATGAAAGCAGGCTGGCGGGGAAATTGGTTCTATGTGCCGCCCTCTCTTCCTCCCCACTGCATCTTCCTGTCTCTGGGATACAATGCTTCCTCCAAAGGCTGGAATGGAGCCTTCCGTTGGGGTGGGGAACTGCGCACGAATTTTGGCATCCATGGGCCGGACAATGTGCCGGAGCTGGGAGTCATGGCCTACTTCAAGCTCGTGGAGAACCTGCGGCTGGAGCTGGAGGTGCGGGACATGATCAAGCTTTTTTCCGGCAGGCAGCGGGTGCTGGTGGCGCCCTATGTGAAGGATTCTGGTTCAGTTTCCCTCTCGCTGCAATTTAGTTTTTAGGAGTGAATATGATTGAGTTGATAAAGAGCGGTGGCCCCCTGATGATTCCCCTGGGACTCTGCGCCGTGTTGGCCACCTTCATCATTTTGGAGCGCTTCATCTATTTCAGCAGCGTCAGCCGCAAGGACCGGTTCTTTCTGGATCGTCTTCTGTCCCTGATTCATAGCTGCCGCTTTGACGAGGCTCTCTCGTGGTGCAAGGATGTGGCCTCTCCCGCTTCCCAGGTGGCCTCTCATGCCGTTGCCCTGCGCCATCTGCCTGAGGCGGATCTGAAGGAGCTGGTGGCCGCTGAGTTGGATCGCCAGGTTCCACGGCTGGACAAGTTCATCACGGCCCTGGGCACCATCGCCAATGTGGCCACCCTGCTGGGACTGCTGGGAACGGTGACGGGCACCATCCAGGCCTTCGGCGTGTTGGGTGCGGGGCAGTCCATGGGCAATCCGGCGGCCCTGGCTGGCTCCATTGCGGAGGCCCTGGTGACTACCGCCACGGGCCTGTGCATCTCCATTCCCGCCGTCATCTGCCACAACCATTTTGTGGCCACCGTCAACCGACGGATTGCCGTCATGGAGTCCATTGCCACCGCCGTGGTGATTCAGGTTTGTGGTCGCAATCTCGTAGGAAAGAACCTATGAGTCTCCGTGGAATGTTCGCCTCCCGGAGTGGAAGGAATGGCCGTGGAGGCAGGAGTCGTACCTCCCAGGTGGATATGATTCCCCTGATCGACATCGTGTTTCAGCTGATTCTCTTCTTTCTGGTGTCCACCACCTTCGCCCTCCTGCCGGGCATTACCGTGAACTTGCCCCAGTCTGCCACAGCGGAGGAAAGCCAGGTTGCGGGGCTGGTGATTACCCTGTCGGCCGATGGCGGTCTGTGGCTCAACGACCAGTCCGTGACACTGCAGCAGCTTGACCAGCAGCTGGCCGCCTTTGACACCCAGACCATTCTGCGGCAGGAATACCCGGTGCAGCTGGAGGCTGACGCCCAGGTGACCAACGGAGTCATCGTGGGGATATTTGACCTGCTGCGGAAGAACGGTTTTTCTACGGTGAACCTGCGGACAATGGAGCGGTAGTGGCGGCCCAGACAGAATCCCCCAGAAAAAAATCTCCTGAAGGCGCTTCTCGTTCCCTGGCACTGCTGCTGACCCTGCTCCTTTGGATGGTGGTTGTGTGGGTGGCCTTTCTCCTGCCCCCTGAACTGCAGGAAAAGCCCTCAAAGCCAGTCTACCAAAGGATTTCCCTCACCCTTGCCCCCCTGTCTGGCCTCTTCCAGCTGGCCTCGGCAGGACAGCTGGATTCGGCAGCAGGTATGCCAAGTCCTGAGGCCACCGAGGAGAGCCCGGGGAGTGCCTCCGTTTCTGAAGGAAGTGCTGCTGAGGAACCCCTTTCCGCACCCATGAGCTCCGTCGTCCCAGCAGCTAATCCGCCAGTGAAAAAACAGGCTCCCCGCAGCACGCAGCAGGCTTCCAATGTATCGGAGTCAGTAGCGGCGGCTGCCCCCGCTCGGACAACAGCTCCAGCTACATCTGCACCGTCGACTTCTCCCTCCATGCCTACCGCCGCACCTTCCCCTGACAAAAAGCCGGTGGATCCCAGTTCCTTCGACCAGGCGGCCTGGGAAGCCTTGTTCGGGGAGAACAGCACCAGCTCCACCTCCTCACCTAAATCGAGCAAGGCTCTCGCCGTTCCCCTTGACTCCACCTCCAGCCTCTCCGGTGTGGCCGCCACTGGTTCCCCGTCTGTCAGCGGAGGTGTGACCAGCGATAGCTCCCCAGCCGAGGAAGGAGCCCAGTCTGTTGCTGCTGGCACCACCGCATCCCTGTCACACATTGCCACTGCGGCGGCCGGCGAGTATTCCCGTGCTGGCTCGGAAGGCCAGAACCGGGAAAGAGGCTCTGGCACCTCCGAAGAGGCGTCTGGTGCTGGAGCACATCTGGAACTGGTGGGTGGGGGCCGCCGTCTTCTTCTGGAGCCTGTAGAGCCGGTGCTATGGATTTCCCGGGAAAACCAGCGCCTCATTCCCGGCTCCCTGGAGGTGACCATCACGTTCGAGATTACCCCGGAGGGGGTGGTGCAACCTGGTTCCATCAAAATCACGCCGGAATCCCTGGTTCACAACCAGGTGCAGGAGGAAATACGGGCGCAGATTGGAAAATGGCGCTTTCAGGTTGCGGAAGGTTCTGGACAGGTACGCTTTAAATATAATATAATGAAAAAATGACAACTGGGATAAAGGCAGTTGCCTTCGACATTGACGGTACCTTGTACCCGAGTTGGCAGCTCTATATTCGCATCGTTCCGTATGTACTGAAAAATATCCGCTTTTTCCTCAAGTATAAGAAGGTTCGGGAGATTCTCCATAGGACGGCTCCCTCTGGAGACTTCTATGAGTATCAAGGTCGTCTCCTTGCTCTTGAATTGGGGGTGGACAATGAGTCCGCAAAAAAGCTGATAGACACAATCGTGTACAAGGGAATGATCCCCTATCTGAAGGCTGTGCGTCCCTACGCCCATATTAGGGAGACCATTCAGTCCTTCAAGGACAGCGGGCTGAAAGTGGCCATCCTCTCTGATTTTCCTCCAGAACAGAAGGGGAATATCTGGGGAACACGGGAGCTGTTCGATGTCATCTGCGGCTCAGAGGAGCTGGGTGCCCTCAAGCCGTCGAAATTCACCTTTGGCAGCCTGGCTCTCAAGCTGGGGTTGCCTGCGGAAGAAATTTTGTATGTGGGGAACAGCATCACCGCCGACGTGGAAGGGGCTGCGGCTGCGGGAATGAAGACTGCGTACATTCTGCCTTTATGGAGAAGGCTTTTGCGATTGCCTTTGAAGGAAGCTGACATTTCCTTCAAAAGTTATCGTCAACTAGAAAAAAATGTGTTAAACTGATATCAAGTTTTTTTGGGTGGGGAATAAAATATGACGATCTTTGGAATACTCATATCTGTTGGTATTTCGCTTGTTTTTTCTTTGG
>CAMGSV010000058.1 GCA_946061495.1 uncultured Spirochaetales bacterium
CCTATTTCACTTCATCTCGTGTTGCCGCCACCGGCTTTGTCCCCCCGGTAAAACTAGAGGATGGCCTGAAACAAACGATTGAGTATGAATTCATAAATAAAAATTCAAGGTCATACCTTTAGCTGTGAATAAAAAAGGTTTTCCTTATACCTTCTCCCACAAAAAGAAGCCCCTGGTCGGTTCTCCACCAGGGGCTTTCTCTTTCAACTCCACAACGCCTAAAACTTACTTACCGTTATTTTCCAACCAACAACCGTTCTTTTCTCAATGGGAAGCCATCAGTTTCCCATTGCAATAAGCCAGGTGGTGCGGAACGTGCCGCTGCCGTCAAAACTCCTGCCGGATTGCCACCACCTGCCAGCAGCCCTTCCTGAACTCCAGTGTCAGCTGGTCATGGTGGCTTTCCACGGTGATGGTGCCAGGGCCGCTGCTGTACACCAGGTCGTAGGTGGCTACAGCCGCAAGCTGCTGGCCTTCCCGGGCAGTCTCCTCCTGGGCAGATTGGATGTCCGCCCTGTCCCTCCGTTGCGGTGGATAGCAGGGAAGGAGGGGTGTGTCCTCCTCTTTGGCAGCATCCTGCTGCAACGTACTGCTTTCCACCATGGGGCGAGGGGCGTCATCAAGCTGCAAATGGAAGTTATCGATTCCGTAGACCCATAGCTGTCCCTGTTGAAGGGGGGCGCCCGCCTCGTCTTGGGACTTCTGCCACTGCTGGAGCTGTCGCCAGTGTTCCGGAGTCAATATGCGGGAGGTGGGATTCATGCCTGCCCGCATCCTATTAGCCACAAAGAAATTGGACAACCGCTCAAGAAATTCCTTGACACCCGCCTCCCTATGGCCGTCCTTGGAGACCATGGCTTTGGCCATCACCAGATTCTGCTCCTCCAGGGCGGTGTACACCACCCTGCACACTTGACTGGGGGTAAGGCCATAGGCTACATATTCCTGATGCCAGTCCTTGAGCCTGATGCCTCCCGCCAGAGTGGCTGCCACCAGCAGGGCTGCTCCTACCTTGATCCAGGTGCTGTACCGCCGAGCCATTCGCTGCCGTTTCAGCCGTTTTCCTTGCTGCCTGCAAAAAGCTTCCCGTCGCTGTGTGATTTTCCTCTTCTCCTCCTGACTCAGCTCCTCCACCAGCGTTCCTGTCCCCAGTTCTTCCAGCATTCCAGCCAGCAGCAGGGGAGCTGCTGTTTCCTGCGGCCTCTTGTTGAGGGATTTTTTGGTGGTGGCGGCTTTTGTGGCTTCTGTTTTCCTGGAACCAAGCCGCAGGTTCCGATTTACGGCGGCGGCCAGCGGGGGATTGACCCCGGGAACCGCCAGCTCCAGAGGCAAGAAATGCTGGTCCCGGTAGTCATCCAGCCGGCGCTGTGGGTCAAGCTCTGGAAAGGGAAGCCCTTCCTCCTGGATGGGCCGGGTTCTGGCGAGAAACTGGTAGAGATAGACCGATTGGCTGAAGGCTGCCGCCTCCTCACCTTCCAGTAGGGGATTGATGTAACAGCCCGCCAGTTGGCTTTGTTCTTGAGGGAGCCTGCTCTCCATTGCCCGCCGGAACAGGGTGGGGGGCAGGAAGAGGATGCTGGGCTGGCCAGATTCATCTCTGCCTAGGAGGATTTGTGCGGGTCCTGCAAACTGGAAGCCGGGCGTGTGTCGCAGCACCAGCTCCATGGCTTCCAGTACCTGGGCTAGCAGGAATTTCGTCAGGAGTGCAATTGTGGGTCCGGACTTCTGGCGGTTGCCAGATCCGTGCAGCAGCTGGTGGAGGGTGACCCCTTGGAAGCCGGGGCCAGCTATGGTGATGGTCTCCTCCAGCTGGATGACTTCGCTGAAGCGCCAGCTGGTGAGTTTGGAGTTTGCCACCAAGAAGCCCTCCTCCTCCAAAAAGGGGAGGAGACGGGCTTTGGCAAAGTCACGCTGGCTCATGCCCATGTCCAGCAGAAGCCGCTTGTCACTGATGGTCAGCAGGAAGCCCATCCGTCCTTCTCCCTAGCGCCGTCCGTCCGAGTCGTACAGGTACTTGAAGTAGTCCATGTTGGTGCTGTAGGTGGCGTCGAAGTTGGGGAGGGTGGCCTTGTAGGACTCCAGGCTCTTCCAGAAGGTGTAGAACTCAGGGTCCTTGGCGTAGGCCTCGGCATAGATGCGGCTGGCCTCGGCGTCGGCCCGTCCCTTCTCCTCCTCGGCCTTCTTGTAGGCCTCGGACTGGATGGTGAGCTTCTCCTTCTCCAGCTTGCCCATCCAGTCGGCCTTCTTTCCCTCGCCCAGCGAGCGGTAGGCCTGGGCCACCTGGTTGCGCTCCTTGATCATGCGGTTGTAGACGCTTTCGGTGAGCTCGTCGGAGTACTTGATCTGCCGGGGCACGATGTCGATGAGCTCGATGCCGTACTCGCTGATCATCTTGCGGGCCTCCTCCGCCATCTCGTTGCTCAGCTGCCGCCGTCCCTTGGCCACCGCCTCGGACTGGGTGCTGACGTTCACCAGGGCCTCGATCTGGGCGGTCTCCTCATCCTCCATGGCCACCAGTGGATTGGTGGTGGTCTGCTCGTTGATGATGTTGGAGCTGCGCACCACCTCCGCCAGCCGGTTCTGGGTGATGATGGTTCTGGTGGCGGAGTCGATGATGTCGCTGAGGCGGTTGTTGGCTGCCTCCAGGGTCTTGAAGGACTGGTAGAACAGGCCGGGGTCGGAGATCCGCCAACGGCTGGTGGTGTCCACGATGATGAACTGGTTCTCCTTGGTGGGAATCCGCTGGGAGTCGCCGTCCAGGGAGAGAATCAGCTTGGGGTAGGTGGTGACCACATCCACCACGGGAATCCTGATGTACAGTCCCGCATTGGTGCGGGTGCTGACAATCTGGCCGAAGCGTGTCACCACCGCCTGGTAGCCCTCGTTCACGATGTAGAAGGGGCCCATCATCAGGAAAATCACCAGCAGGGCCACCACAACGGCAATGCTTATCCATAGTTTCTTCATTATTGTGCACCTCCCAAAGGCTTCACGGGCAGCACATTGTCCAGCTCCCCGTCGATGAGGGTGGAATTCTCCTTGGCGTTGAAGATTTCCTCCATGGTTTCGATGTACAGTCGCTCCCTGGTGACGGTGGGGGCCTTGCGGTACTCATCGTAGACGGCGTTGAATCGGGCCACGTCACCCTGGGCCTTGTTCACCCGCTCCACGGCATAGCCCTGGGCCACCTGGACCTGCCGGTCCGCCTCTCCCTGGGCCTTGGGAATCTCGGTGTTGTAGGCCTCCTTTCCCTCGTTGATGAAGCGGTTCATGTCCTGGATGGCCTTGTTCACGTCCTCGAAGGCATCCTGCACTCCCGCAGGGGGCACGATGTTCTGGAGCTTCACCGTCAGCACGTTGATGCCCAGTCCCAGCTGGGAAAAGTTGTCGTTCATCATCTCCTGGGCCAGGGTTTCGATGGAGGAGCGCTCGCTTCCCATCACGTCAAGGATGGCCCGGTCTCCCACCAGCATGTTCAGCACCGACTGGGAGATGTCCCTAATGGTCTTGGTTCGGTCCTTCACATTGAACAGCCAGGCGGCGGGATCCACAATCTTGTACTGGATGATCCACTCCACGTCCACAATGTTCAGGTCCCCGGTGAGCATCCGGGCCTCCTCCACGATGTTGTTCTCGTAGATGCCCTTGGTGCCGGCAGAGGAGACGGTCTTGAAGCCGAACTGCTCCGTCTGCACCACATTGGCGGGGACATTGTAGTTTCGGTCCAGACCAAAGGGCAGCTTGAACTGCAATCCTGCGCCCACTGTGCGGGAATACTTTCCCAGCCGTGTCACCACCGCCTGCTCCGTGGCATCCACCACAAAGAAGCTGGTGAGGGCAGCGGATGCTGCCACCACAATCACCAGTCCCCACACCACAAAGGCCGGACTCAGCTTCTTCAGGCTCTTCACCTGCTTGAAGGGTCTCTCTGCCATGTCGTTTCCTCCATAAATCGATATTCAATTATATTGAAGATACCAATACTTTTCTGGAAAAACAAGGTGGCTGCCTTTCTTTTCCCTCGTTTTTTACCGTCCTTTCACATTTGCCCTTTTTTAGAAAAAGGTGGTATAATGACGATGGAGGAAAATATGGCACGGGAAAAGGTTTTGAGCGAGGATGAGGAGACCACCAAGAAGAAGCGGGGGAGGAAGAGCCAGGAAGGGAAGGAGCGAAGATCCAGGGGACCCAAGCGGTCTCAGAAAAAATCCTTCCTGAGCCGTCTTTTCACCAAGATTTTCCTGTGGCTGCTGCTGGTCGCCGTCATTCTGGTGGCCGGATGCTTCCTGTGGCAGAAGATAAGCCAGGTGCAGGTGGAGAAGAAGTATGCCCTGGTGACCCAGGAGCTGCAGAGGTGCTCCGAGCTTACCACTGTGAAGATTTCCTACAGCGACATTGTCACCCTCAAGAAGACAGCCGTCCTGGGCATGGCCAAAAGCTACAGCATCGTGAAATTCTCCGGTGTCATCCGCTGTGGCATCGAGAACCTGGGCAACTGCCGCATGTACATTGACGAGGGGGGCAAGGGCATCGTGCTGCGGATGCCACCCGCCACCGTACTGGGCAACGACATCCAGGAAATCTCCGTCTTTGACGAGCAGCAGAGCATCTTTGTCCCCATCTCCACCCAAGAGCTGCTGGACCAGGTGGAGATTGCCCGGGAGGACACCCTCAGAAAGGCCCTGGACGCAGGGATACTGGCGGATTCGGAGCAGCAGGCTCGCACCCTGCTCACCACCATCCTCACCAACATGGGCTTCCAGCGAATCACCATCCAGAACTGAGGAGACATGGCGGAAAGAAAGAGAAAGGCTACCGTGGGGCAGCCCTTGCAGAGGAGGCCGAGCGCATCCGCCTCCCCAGACAGGTACCCGAAGGTAATCTGGGGGACTCCAAGGAATCCGCCCATTTGCCCTGCCTCGATTCTAATCCAAGGATACAACAACTTTGAGACAGGGAAAACCGACCACACTACCCCTGACCATGCGTTCGGTGTTATCTTGATTCGCAAGCTGGGATTGTAGGAGGTCAAGGATGGCCCACGGCAGAGTTTCAGACAAGTCCCGCCGCTTCTCCCTTCTGGCATTGCAGGAGCTGGCGGAGCTTCTGGGGAGGCAGGCTGCGGAAACTGCACGGTATGAGCGGGAGCTTCGGGACAAAATCGAGCTTCGCATCGAATACCGGCCAAAGCCCGCCTACCGGGGACAAATATCCGGCCTCCAGCTGGGGGGAGAGATTTCTGCAGCCCTGCCTTCCGAGCTTGCCCTGTACAGCAATCCGAGGACACAGCTGTATTTCGCCCAGAAATTCGCCGAGAAGAAGCTCTTGTCCTACGCCTACGTCCAGCGGCGGGGATACTCCAGGACGGAGTGCACCAAGGAGGAGGTGGAGGTCGCCATTGAGGAAAAGAAGGGGCCGGTCGTCATTTGCGTGGACACCTCCGGTTCCATGCAGGGTGTTCCGGAGCGGGTGGCCAAGACCATCACCTTTGCCCTCGCAAAGAAATGCCTTGAGGAGGAGCGGGGCTGCTATCTCATCTCCTTTTCCACCGGAATAGATGTGCAGGACATGTCTCTATTTAAAAGGAAGGATGGCCTGAAGGAGCTGGTGAATTTTTTGAGGAAGTCGTTCAACGGAGGTACCGATGTGGCTCCCGCCCTGCGCCATGGGCTGGAGCTGATGGGCAGCAAGGACTGGAAGCGTGCGGACCTCCTTCTGGTGAGCGATTTTGTCATGGACGGGCTGTCTCAGCAGCTGGTGGATGCAATCAAGGAACAGCAAGGCAACGGCACCTGCTTCTTCTCCCTTGTCATCGGTGAGTCAGGAAACACGGAGACCATCTCCTGCTTCGACGAGAACTGGTGCTACGACCCATCGGCACGAGGATCCATGGCCCACCTGGTTCGCCAGCTGGGAAAGCTCCACACCTCTTAGTTTTGTGTCTATTACCTCCATTCACTCCATCATTCCCAGCTGGTTTGTCCAAAAACTTGACACCTCCCATCATTTCCCATTAGAATGAAGGAATGGTTTTGTGTTCATTTGGTTTGCACGAATTGATGGTCACAAAACCATGTAGTGATTTTTGTGGAAACAGCATATACGATAGTGGTGCCTGACCAGAATCTGTTGGCTCAGCTTTGCGGCACCAATGACAGCAATCTGCATCTCATTGAAAAGCATCTTGGCGTTTCTGTCTTTACCCAGGGCAACGAGCTTTCCCTGGGCAGACTTCCTTCTGGAAGGATTTCCCCCGACACAGATGACTCCCAGGTAATCCAGCAGTTCCAGCACATTGTGGACAGAATGATGGACGAGGCCGCCGCCGGATTTGACGTGGGCCCCGACCTGATGGCCTCCATCCTGCAGCTGCGGCAGGACGGTCACCGCTGCGAGGATTTCCGTGACTGCGGCATCATCATTCCGGGAGCGGTGCGGAAGGTCTACCCCAAGACCGGCAACCAGCTGCGGCTGGTGCGTGCCATGCGTTCCTGCGACATGGTGTTCTGCACGGGACCTGCCGGCTCCGGCAAGACCTTCCTGATGATGGCGGAGGCCCTGCGGCTGGTGCTTTCCGGCACGGTGCGGACCCTCATCATCACTCGTCCCGTGGTGGAGGCCGGCGAAAGCCTGGGCTACCTTCCCGGCGACCTGGAACAGAAGATCAATCCCTACCTGCGGCCCCTCTTCGATGTCATGAACAGCCTCCTTCCCCCTGGCTCCGGCAAGAAACTCATGGAGGGCGGGGTGGTGGAGGTGGCTCCCCTGGCCTATATGCGGGGCCGCACCCTCAGCAACAGTGTCATCCTCCTTGACGAGGCCCAGAATACAACCCGGGAACAGATGAAGATGTTCCTCACCCGTATGGGAGAAGGGTCGAAGGTCTTTGTGACCGGCGACATCACTCAAATCGACCTGCCACGGCGGACACCCTCCGGCCTGGTCCACTGCCTCAGGATTCTCCGTGATATTCCAGAGATCGGCATGATGGCCATGGACTCTGGTGACGTGGTGCGTAATGAACTGGTAAAGAAGATTGTACAAGCCTATGAAGACAGTAAAAGCGAAGAAGAACTGGAGTAGCCTCAGCTATATACAGGACTCCATCCGGCAGACCTTGGCGAAAAATTATGGAATCCTTTTGGTATTCCTGGGGGCCTTTCTTGCCTGCGTCCTCATCTCCTTTTTTGTCATCTCCTCCACAGAGACGGTTATGGCCTACAGCGCCTCCGAATTCGAGGTGGGGCAGATTGCGGACAGGACCATCATCTCGGATGTGAGCCTTCCTCCCGATGCCGCCCATCCCATTTCCGTGGAGGAGGGGGAGAAGATTGTCCGCAAGGGGTTTCCCGTGACGGAGGTGGGTCTGGCAAAGCTGGAGAAGCTTGCCGCCGCCCCTGAGTACATCGACTACAAGGCCCTCTCGGACGGTGTGCTCTTTCTGATGCTGCTGGCCGCCATGACCTTCTTCCTGTTCAATCCCATCTTCTGCAGAACGTCCGTCTCCCTGAAGGAGTCCATTCTGCTGGCGGTGTTCTTTGTGGCCACCCATGGGCTGGCTGGTGTCGGCAGCCTTGTCCAGCCCTTCAACCAGCCCTACAACCTGCCCATCATCCTTCCTTGCACCCTCTTCGTGCTGCTGGTGACGGTGATGTTCAGCCAGACCCACGGTGTCATCTTCTCCTTCATCCTGTCCCTGGGAGTGCTGAACGCCCATCAGGAGAACATCATTCCCTCCCTCTTCGTGCTGGCCTCCTGCCTGGCCTCCACTCGGGTAGTGCGGAACATTTCCCGACGCATCGACATGGTGTTCAGCTCCCTGTTGATTGGCATGCTGAACATGGTGTTCATGCTCACCCTCAAGATTGTCTTTCTGGCCTCTTTCAGTAACATGGTCTTCACCCTGCTGATGGTTTCCCTCAACGGCTTTATCTCCGGCATCTTGGCTCTGGGCTTCCTGACTCCTTTGGAGTCCCTGCTGAATACGGCCTCCGCCTTCCGGCTGATGGAGCTGGGGGACACCCGCAACGCCGTGCTGGAGGCCTTGCAGACAAAGGCCTCCGGTACCTACAGTCACTCCATGATGGTGTCCCAGCTGGCGGAGAAGGCATGCCGTGAAATTGGTGCCAACGATGTGCTGGCTCGGGTGGGCGCCCTGTACCACGACGTGGGCAAGATGGATCAGAGCGAGTACTTTGTGGAGAACCAGCAGAACGGCGAGAACAAGCATGACAACCTCAAGCCCAGCATGTCCGCCTCCATTCTGCGGGGCCACCTGAAGAAGGGCATCGAGAAGGCGGAGCAGATGCGGCTGCCCCGGGAGGTCATCGACATCATCGCCGAGCACCACGGGAACAGCGTCATTCAGGGATTCTATGCCAAGGCAAAGGACTTGGACCCCAACGTGTCTCCTGAGGAATTCCGGTATTCAGGAAATCCTCCCTCCTCAAAGGAGTCCGCCGTGGTGATGCTGGCGGATACGGTGGAGGCCGCCTGCCACACCCTGTCCAATCCCTCGGTTCCCAATCTGGAGTCCTTCATCCACCAGCTGGTGATGGGCAAATTGGAGCACGGCCAGCTGGACAATGCAAACATCACCTTCAAGGAGCTGGCTCTCATCGAGAAGGTCTTTGTGGAGGTGCTGGCGGGCTACTACCACTCCCGCATCAAGTATCCTGACCAAAAGGAGCTTGAGGCGGGGAACAGGGCAGAGGAGAAGGTGGCCACATGAGTGCATCACCCTTTGATTTTCATCCCGAGTTGTGCCGCATTCCCCAGAACCGGGAGAATGTGGTGGCGGTTTCCTGCCACGAGGATCTGGGGGCTGGTCCCCAGTGGCTGGAGCGGATTGAGCCTTTCCTGCAGGAGGTCTTGGCTCGGCTGGAGCTTTCCGGCTGGGAGCTTTCCGTGCTGTTCTGCTGTGACCCCTTCATCCAGCAGCTGAACAGGGACTATCGGGGGCTGGACATGCCCACCGACGTACTTTCCTTCAATGATGGCTCTGTCTACCAGGATGAGGATGCGGTGGAATGGTTTTCCGCCGGTGACATTGTGGTCAGTCTGGATACCCTGGCCCGGAATGCGGTTGAGTTTTCCGTGACCCAGGACCAGGAGTTGAAGCGGCTTCTGATCCACGGGGTGCTGCACCTTGCAGGGATGGACCACAGCGACAATGCTCCTGAGCAGCCCATGCTGCAGCTCCAGGAGGAGATTTTGCGTCATTTTATGGCGGAAAAAGATATACTTCTCGATAAATAAGCCGAAGGATTAAATAATGGGGTTGTTCAATAAATTCAAACGAAAGCAGATAGATGGACATCACAACGCAAGTCACCGTGATTCCGAGGCGGTGTCGGAGCAGCAGCAGCTGAACGAAGAGAAGCGTGACATGATTCGGGGAATCGAGGAGTTGGCTGAAACCTCCGTGAAGGAGGTGATGATTCCCCGCATCGACGTGGACTTCCTCAGCTGCGGAACGCCGCAGGACGAGCTTCTGGAAAAGATTGCCGAGAGCGGCCACTCCCGGTTTCCCGTGTACAGCGAGTCCATCGACAATGTCATTGGTGTGCTGTATGTGAAGGACTTGATCGCCGCCTTCTCCCGCAAGGAGACGGTGGATTTGGAGAAGCACAGCCGCAAGGCCTTCTTCGTGCCGGAGTCAAAGCGCATCGACAGCCTGCTGCGGGAATTCAAGCGGCGCCATGTCCACATCGCCATCGCCATCGACGAGTACGGCGGTGTCTCCGGCATTGTCTGCATGGAGGACATCATCGAAGAGATTGTGGGTGACATCCAGGACGAGTTCGACAACGAGCGGGAGGATGTGATTCCTCTGGGAGACAATATCTGGCTCTGCGACGCCCGCACCAATCTGGACAACCTCAACGAGATGGTGGAGTCGAATTTTCCCAACGAGGAATTCGACACCCTGGGAGGCTTTGTGTTCGACTTGTTCGGAAAGATTCCAGTGAAATACGAGAAGGTGTCCTGGCAGAATTATGACTTCATTGTTCAGGACATGGAAGGCCATAGGGTCAACGTCATCAAGTTGATTCGTCATGTTGGAGATACAGAGGAATGAAAATGTTTCTTTCAGGTAAATTTCATGGAGAGGGATTTCCCTCTGGAGGCAGACCAGCCAGTCTTGTCCTGGTTTTTTGCTGTGTCCTTTGCCTTTTCCTTGCACAACCGGACCTGTCTGCCCGTAGCCTTTCTCCCCGCCAGTGGTATCAGCAGGGACAGGAGGCCCAGGCTGCCGCCGACTGGTACACAGCAGTGGAGTGCTATCAGGAGGCGGTGCGGGCCAATGCTGCATACGGCGATGCCTGGCTGGCTCTGGCGGAGTGCAGCTACGCCCTGAACGAATATTCCCTTGCCCTGACCTATCTGGACACCGCCTCCAAATACGCCAAGGACAAGACCGAGATTCTGAATCTCACCGGCTTCTGCCACCTTGGCCTCAATAAGAAGGATGAGGCCCAGAGCCTGTTCAACCAGGTGCTGGCCAGCTACCCCAACAACATCGAGGCCCGCTTTGGCCTTGCCCAGCTGGATATCCTTGCGGGGCGGCTCACCGGTGCCGAGACACGGTACATCGACGCCCTGAAGCGGCAGCAGTCCAACAGGAACGCCCTGCTGGCGGTGGCCCTGGTGTCCCAGGAGATGGGAAAGACGGAGGAGGCCAAGGCCTACATCCAGCAGGCCCTGCGCTACCACAGCAAGGACGAGGAGGTGCAGTACATCGCTGGCTGGATTTCCTTCCTGAACGGAGACTATGACGACACCGAATATCGGGTCCGCACCTCCGTAAACCTGAACCCCAACTTTGACAAGTCCTACGAGCTTCTGGCCACCGTACTGTACCAGCAGGGCCGCTACCAGGAGGCAGTGGACATCTGCGACTTCCGTATCAACCGGAACCGTGAAGCGGTCACCGCTTGGTACCTCAAGGGGGCTGCCCTGAAGATGATGGACCGCATGGCAGAGGCCTATTCCGTGCTGGAGCAGGGCCTTGAGGTGGCTCCCCAGGATGAGATGATGCGTTCCTCCCTAGAACAGATTGTGCTGGACACCTTCAACGTGGAGGACAGCCGCCGCAACAAGTGGGCCCAGTACCACATCACCAAGGCCAGGGAGTACGAGAAGCAGTACGAGGCTCCCCAGGCTGAGTTCGAGTACAAGATGGCCCTGCGACTTGATCCTTTGGACACCCAGGCTCGTACCGCCTACGCCGCCATGCTGGACCGGAAGGGCCAGCAGGAGCTGTACCTGGAGCAGTTGAATTTCATCAGCTCCATCAAGCCGGTCTCCGTGAAGGTGGCGGACACTATCGAGGCATACAAGTCCCTCCTTTCCGACAACCTGGCCAGCCGTTGGGGTGTGGATCCCTTCTATCTGGACAAGAAGCGCTGGAACATCGGACTGTATCCCTTCGGAACACCTCCCCAGCTGCTCCATGCTGATGCCAGCGTGGTGACCGTCCGTTCCATTGCCAACTACTTCCAGGGAACTGCCACCATTAATGCCCAGGCGTATCCTGAGACTGTCAGTTATTCAGATGCGTTCCGCCATGCCCGCAACGCCGGCCAGGACTACTTTATCCTGCTGGAGTTCCAGGAGACGGAGCGGGAGCTGCTGCTGAGGGCTACTGTTTTCTCCGGCCGCAATGGTACCGAAGTGGACTCCATCAACATCTACCGTACCGGAAACGATCGGTTTGCCGGAGCACTGCGTCGCCTGTGCAACACTGTCTCCAGCATGATGCCCACCCGTGGTCTGATTATTGACCGCAATGCGGAGGATGTGCTGGTGGATCTTGGTTCCACCGACGGCATGGTGAAGGGAAATGTGCTGACGGTAATCAAGGCCGGCCAGATAAAGACCCCCGACAACACCATCGGACTGGAGTATGCAGATAGCGACATTCTTGGAACCATCACCCTGACGGAGGTCAGCGAGTCTGTGTCCCAGGGACGATATGCTCGTGGGGGATTCTTTGATAGGATGAATATCAAGGACGAGATGGAAAAACTGCTGTTTTTTCTGCATTAATGGGTATTCTTTCTTGTATTTT
>CAMGSV010000059.1 GCA_946061495.1 uncultured Spirochaetales bacterium
GAAGCCAGACTGGCTCCAAAAGCACCACAAAGGCTGAGAAAGAGGAAACAGCCACACCGCAGGAACCAGCTCCCATTGGTGAGAAATAACCAGAACAAGAAGCAGCTTTTTCCAAAAGAAAGCCCCCGAAACTGGATTTCGGGGGCTTTCTTATGAACATTCACCATTCGATTGTTCAAAATAGTAACAAACTTTAGGAATCACCATCCTCATAAAAGATTTTCTGTGCATCCACATGAAAGGGAATCATACTTGGATTCGAATCCCCGTCACCAAAGGGTTCCACAGAATCCAACAACAGAACTCCCTCATCTACAGAAGGATCCTCCACAATGGATAAGTCGAGGTTTGACAAAGGAGTGTCCCAAATGAATTTCCGGAAAGCATCCTCCAACTCATCTGGATGAAACGGATTATGACGCAATCGCACCGTAACGTGGGCGGCATAAATCCCATTGAATAAAACAAGTGCAAAGGTGTGCTTGTAGATACTGTAGCAAAACTCTTCTATTGTCATTGTATAATTATAGACCACTCCAAGAAGTTTCGCAATAAGAAAAAAACTTCTTGTGAAAAAAATAAGGCTACCAGCACCGGCCAGTAGCCTACATTACCATACTTTTGTTAGTTTTGCTCTCGCAAAACTATGTCTGTGCCTAGCCGGCTGCGCCGACTAAACACATCCGGTTTGTGACTTCCGCCACAACGGTTAGTTTTGCTGTCGCAAAACTATGTCTGTGTTTAGTCGGCTGCGCCGACTAAACACATCCACTCGGCTTCGGCGGCTAGGTTTTCGCCCACGTAGGCCTTGCCGCTTTGCTTCACCATCTTGGGCGAAACCCGCAGGTTGGTCACCTCCATGCGAACCGTGTCCCCCGGACGCACCTGATGACGGAACTTCACCTTGTCCACGGTGGCCAGGAAGAACAGTGCGTCCTCCTGAAACACCTTCTGGAAGCTCAGGGCAGCACCACCAGCCTGAGCCATGGTCTCCACCAGAATCACTCCCGGCACCACAGGGTACTGGGGAAAGTGTCCCTGGAAGAAGAAGTCCTCCTCCGTAAAGGTTCTGGTGGAAACGCTGCCCTTCTCATCGGCACTGACAATCTCATCCACAAACAAAAAGGGCTTGCGGTGGGGCAGCAGGGATTCTATATCCTTGGTGAGACTCATGTTTACTCCTTGATTTTTTTGAAGACAACAACGCCGTTGTGGCCACCGAAGCCCAGAGAACCAGATGCGGCACAATCAATCTCACCCTCCACGCCCTTGTTGGGGACGTAGTCCAGGTCACAGCCACCCTCAATGTCCTGGTTCTCCAGGTTGATGGTGGGAGGATAGAAGCCGTCGGTGATAGCCTTCACGCAAATCAGGGCCTCCACGGCACCTGCGGCACCAAGGCAGTGGCCGGTCATACTCTTGGTGGAGGAGACCTTCATCTTGTAGGCGTGGTCGCCAAAGGCCTTCTTCAGCATGGAGGTCTCAGCGGGATCATTGATGGGGGTGGAGGTTCCGTGGGCGTTGTAGTACTGCACCTCCTCAGGCTTCACCCCGGCATCCTTCAGCGCGGCAACCATAGCTGCGGCTCCACCCTCGCCAGAAGGATCGGGACTGGTGATGTGGTAGGCGTCGGAGGAGGCTCCGTAGCCGGCAAACTCAGCGTAAATCTTTGCGCCACGCTTCTTTGCATGCTCGTACTCCTCCAGAATCAGCATGGCGGAGCCTTCACCCATGACAAACCCCTCACGGGCCTTGTCAAAGGGACGGCTGGCCTTTGTGGGACAGTCGTTGAAGGAGCTGGCCAGTGTCTGAAGGACGGCAAAGGAGGCGATGCCAAATCCAGCGATAGTCGCCTCGCTGCCTCCGGCGACGCAGACATCCACACGGCCGCTGCGGATGCAGTCCAAGGCCAGCCCCAGGGCATCGGAGCCAGAGGCACAGGCGGTGGCGATGGTGGGAGCCGGCCCCTTGATGCCGTAGCGCATACAGATGTTTCCAGCGGCCTCGTTGGGAATCAGCATGGGGATGGTGAGGGGAGGCACCCGCTTTCCCTCGGAGCTGAAATACTTGCCGCAGGAATCCTGAAACACCTCGAATCCGCCGATACCGTTGCCCACAAAAACGGCGGTGTTGGCAGGCTCCAAAACACCTTCCTCCAGAAGGCCCGCATCCCTCAGAGCCTGACCGGCAGCCACCACGGCAAACTGGGTGAAGCGGGCCATCTTGCGGGCCTCCTTCTTGTCCACGAACTCGGAGGTGTCCCAATTCTTCACCTCGGCGGCAACCTTCACATTGCTGTTGGTTGTATCAAAGAGGGTGATGTTTCCAAGGCCACTTCTTCCAGCCTTGATTCCTTCCCACGTCTCTTCCACAGTGTTTCCCAGGGGAGTCACCGCTCCCAGTCCAGTTACAACAACTCTTCTCATTTTCATCTCCTATAAATGAATTGACCCTCACCGACCAGCTAAAAATCGGCAAGGGCCTGCAGATTTACGCTCCCATACCACCGTCAACACCCAGAACCTGGGCAGTGATATAGGATGACATGTCGGAAGCCAGGAAGAGGGCGGCATCTGCCACATCCTTCACCGTTCCGGCACGCTTCAAAGGCACTGAATCGAGCCAAGCCTTGCGGGCCTCCTCGTTCACCGCCTGAGTCATCTCGGTATCAATAAAACCAGGAGCAATGGCATTCACCCGAACGCCACGTCCACCACATTCCTTGGCAAGGCTCTTGGTAAAGCCGATGAGACCAGCCTTACTAGCGGCATAATTCACCTGACCACCCTGACCCCGGAGCCCCACGATACTGGTCATATTGATGATGGAACCCTTCTTCTTACGAATCATATCGGAGGCCACAATCTGGCTCACTACGAAAGCGCCGGTCAGGTTCACCGCCAGAACACTGCTCCAGTCATCCATGGGCATACGGAAGGAAAGCCCGTCACGAGTGATTCCGGCATTGTTCACCAACACATCGATTCCGCCAGAGGAAGCCATAATTGTCCGAATAGTCTCACCCAACAGAACGGAATCGGCAATGTCAACGTACACCTCGTGGAAATCCACCCCCTTGTCCATGGCAAGAGCCTTCAATTCCTCCCGGACAGCAGAGGGCTTGGAGCACACACCCCACACCTCCGCTCCCTCCTCTATAAAGCGACGGGCAATTTCCTTACCGATTCCACGGGAGGAACCAGTAACCAACGCCTTCTTTCCTTGTAGCAGCATAGCAATCCCCCTCAATTTAAAGACTTGCGATATGATCAGCGGTATTTACCGGCTGGGCAGAAACCAGAGAACTGAATTCCGTGTCCTTCCACAGGCCACAAAGCACCTTTCCCGGACCCGGCTCCAGAATGCTCCACTCCTCGCCAGCTGCCTGCCCCTCCTGAATAATCTTGCCGAGAACAGCCTCCTCGTCGGTCCACAGCACAGGATTGGTGAGGTGGAGGATGGCGTTCTTCTTGATTTCCGCCCCACTGGTGACAGCCTTTCCGGTGACGTTGGACAGGAAGATGGTCTTGGGGTCATTGAACACAACGTCGGCCAGCACCTTCTGCAGCTCGTCGGCGGCGGCCTGCATCAGCGGACTGTGGTAGGGACCTGCAACGGCCAAGCGCATCACCCTGCGGGCACCGGCGGCCTTTCCTAGCTCCTCCAGCTTGGCCAGGGCCTCGGCAGTGCCGGAAACCACGGTCTGCTTCACACTGTTCATGTTGGCAGCATAGGCCTCCCCCGCCGCCTTGGCAATCTCCTTCACCTGGTCAGGAGCCAATCCCATGACAGCGGCCATTCCCGGAGGATTGCCAGCGCTGCGGGCGGCAATGTCGTCGCAGACCTTCTGCATAATCTCACCACGGAGCTTTACGATTCTGATGGTGTCCTCAAAGGAAAGGACACCGCTGAGGCACATGGCGGGGAACTCCCCCAGGCTGAAGCCAGCACAGAGGGCAGGCTCGATTCCCTTTGCCTTGAGGGCTGCGGCCACTGCCAGGGAGGCGGCGGTGATGGAAAGCTGGCTGCGGTCACTGCGGGAAAGGACGGCCGCCTCGGTGTCCCACAGGAGGGTGGGAATTGACTCGCCGACAATCTCGGAGATGGAATCGAGGCAGGCACGAGCCTCCGGATGGGCCTCACACACATCCTTGATCATTCCAGGAGCCTGGGCTCCCTGACCGGGGAACAAAAAGGCATATTTCTTGGACATAAAACTTGCATCCTCCATAGAAAATTGTATTTCAGCAATATGACAAAAAGTGATAATTTGTCATAACCAGCATATCAGAAAATCATAATTTGTCAATGGGTGGAGGAGGTCAGTTTACCAGAAGCAATTATTGAAAAAAACTTACCCCAGCTCCACCGAGCGATTGTAGGCGGCGGTGGCGGCGGCCATGATGCTGCTGCGGAAGCCCGTTTGCTCCAGAGCCTCCACGGCAGCGATGGTGGTTCCGGCAGGAGAGCACACACCGTCCTTCAAGTCGGCGGGATGGCGGCCAGTCTCCAGCTGCATGGCGGCGGCACCCTTCAAGGTTTGGGCGGCATAGATGTAGGCCTGCTGGCGGGGCATTCCCAGCTTGACCGCCGCATCCGCCAGGGCTTCTATAAAGATGAATCCGTAGGCGGGGCCGGAGCCACTGATGGCGGTCACGGCATCCATCAGCCGCTCCTCCACCACCTCCACCCGACCAGCGGCGGCCAGCAGGGCTTCCACAGTAGACAGCGCAGCAGAACAGGTTTCTGCAAGACCACAGAGGGCCACCATCCCCTCTCCCACCACAGCCGGCAAATTGGGCATAATCCGCACCCACTCCACGGAGGCATCAGGGCCGGAGGCAGCGGCGGCACTGGAAAGGGCAGCACGGTACATTTCCCGGATGGTGGCCAGCTTCAGCCCCGCCGCCATGGAAACCACCGTCTTTCCTGCCAGAAGAGGCGCCACCTCCTGCACCACCCTTTGAATCATATTAGGCTTTACCGCCAGAAAGATCACCTCGGCGGCAGACACCGCCTCACCATTGGAGGTGGCCGCCTGACATCCTGTGGCCTGAGCAAATGCTGCCGCCTTGGAGGGGGTTCCGTCCGAAACCACCAGATTCTGGCCGCCCACCACAGAAGCAACCGCCCTCATCAAGGCGCCCCCCATCATGCCCACACCAATGCAGGCCACCTTCGTCTCATGCGCATCCATCTTTCACTCCTCGTCGTTTTGCCCACCAAAAAGGGTGGCCCGCATCTTCCCCTGGGCCAAAAGCTCCAATGCCTGGGGCTTTCCGCCATTGGCCAGAATCATGGGGATTCCGTATGAGGTGACCCGCTCCGCAGCCTCCAGCTTTGTCTCCATCCCGCCTGAGCCAAAGCTATTTGTCTCACCAATAATGATTTGAGTCCGCAGCTGGCTGATGCTCGCCACCTCCTCAATCAATTCAGCCTGGGGATTCTTCTTGGGGTTGTCAGTAAAGACCCCGTCTATGTCGCTGAACAGCACCAGCAGATCCGCATTCCACAGCACCGCCGTCAGAGCGCTGAGGTTGTCGTTGTCCCCAATGCGAATCTCGTCAAAGGTGACGGAGTCGTTCTCATTGATGATGGGAATCACCCCCTCGTCCACCAGCGTGAAGAGGGTGTTCCGCATATTCAGGGTACGGTGATCGTCGGCAAAGTCTTCCTTAGTGAGCAGCAGCTGGCCGATGTGCAGGTCAAAGTCGGCAAAAACCTGCCGCCACCGGTTCATCAGCTCCACCTGGCCAATGGCACAGAGAGCCTGCCGGTAGTGGATGTCCTTTTTCCGTGACCAGCGGTCCAGGGTGGAGACTCCTGCCACCTGGGCGCCGGAGGACACCAGCACAATCTGCTTGCCAGCGCCCATCAGGTCGCTGCACTGGCGGGCAAAGTCGGCCATAAAGTCAAGGTTGATGGTGCCGTCCTCCTTGGCCAGGGTGTTGGAACCAATTTTTATCACAATTTTCCGTGCGTTCTGAATGGTTGATTGAATCATGAGCGAACCTGTCCTGTTCCGTCGATGAAGTATTTCGTGGTGGTGAGGGCCGCCAGCCCCATGGGCCCACGGGCATGGAGCTTCTGGGTGCTGATTCCCAGCTCCGCCCCAAAGCCAAACTCGCCGCCATCGGTAAATCGGGTGGAGGCATTGACATAGACACAGGCGGCATCCACCTGCTGCTGGAATTTGGCGGCATTGTCCAGGCTTCTGGTGACGATGCACTCGGAGTGCATGGTGTTGTGGCTGTTGATGTACTGGATGGCCTCATCCACGGAGGCAACCGTCCTCACCGCCGCAATGGTGTCCAGGAACTCGCAGCCGAAATCCTCCTCCGCAGCCGCCACCACACACTCAGGACGGCCTGCCCGTTCTGCAGCGGACTTCAGCACCGGGAAGGTGGCTTCGTCACACCGCAGCTGGCACCGTCCCGCCAACTGGCTTTCCAGCATCGGAAGGAATTCACCAAGGATGTCCTTGTGAACCACAAAGGTTTCCAGTGCATTGCACACGCCGGGCCGCTGGAGCTTGCCGTTCTCCGCAATGGCACAGGCCATGGGGAGGTCAGCGTCCTTGTCCACATAGAGGTGGCACACGCCGCTGCCCGTCTCGATCACCGGAACCCTGGCCTTTTCCACCACCATGCGGATGAGTGCGGCTCCACCACGGGGCAGCACCACGTCAATCAGTCCGGTGGCGTTGAGAATCTCCTCCACCTCGTGGTGACTACCGGAACAGGCCAGCTGAATGGCATCCGCCACGCCAACCTGCACCCCGTCAACCTCCTGGTTCAGGGCAGACTGGATGATGGCCACCAGCGCCTTGTTGGAGTCCAGGGCGGAGGAGCTGCCCCGCAGCAGGATGCTGTTGCCGCTCTTGTAGGCCAGGGCAAAGGCATCCACCGTCACGTTGGGGCGGGACTCGTAGATGATGGCGGCGACCCCCAGGGGCACCCGCTGCTGTCGAATCCGCAGCCCGTTGGGAGTGGTCCAGCCCGCCACCACCTGGCCCACCGGGTCGGTCTGCTGGATGACCACATCGATGCTGTCGATGATTCCGTCTATGCGGTCTGAAGTGAGACGGAGCCTATCCACCAGGCTCTCCTTCATGCCCTCGGATCGAGCGCGTTCGACGTCACGGGCATTGGCAGCAAGAATCTCCTGCCGACGGCAATCAAGGGCACGGGCAACTGCCGCAAGCCCACGGTTCTTCTCTTCCGCCGAATAATTGGACAGCACCGAGGCCCCCTGCCTCAGCGTCCTGCACAGTGAAGCTATTTCGTTCATAGTTTACCCCGTCTTGATGAGGATGGTATTGGAGAATTTATTTCAATAATTTGCAAGGAAATACATACCCAACAGAACGACAATGCGGCACTTTTCGTTGCCCCAGGTCCGCTCCTTGGGTAGAGAGTGAAGGTACCACCAGAAGATGCCGAATTCAGGATCGATGCGCAGGGCATACTCGGCGAAATCCTCCTTTTTTGCCTGGGAACCAAACATGAGGTAGACCACATCCAGCAGCACAGCAATAAAATCCCTGTAGCAGTTGGCGTAATCCTTGGAGGACAGCTTCTCACAAAGCTTGTCTATGCGATAGAGCACCTGGTCCTTCACCGTGATGTCGGAGGCTTCTATCCAGGTCTTCTCCACTAAAAGCTTCAGGTTCCGGTGGAAACTCTGGGTCAAATGCTCCTCTTTTTCTGATTCAGCAGCATCAATGATGAATGTCCCGCAGTTTTTGCTGTTGCCGGGACAGAAAATTTCAGTCACGGTCAGCACATCCTGTGCCTGTGGCACCACGTCCTCTCCTGAAGCAATGGCTTCAAAGGCCTGAAGCACCTTCTCATCAACAAACTGCAATATAAGGTCATTTTTACTGGCTGAACGTTCCATAAATAATTTTATATTCCTTTCTGGCGAAATAATCAAGGCCTAAGAAGAATCAGTTTTCCAAGGTTTTCCTTATATACTCTTTTCACGAAACATGATACAATTGTAAGCTATGGGAAAGGTATTTGTTTTTGTAAACCAGAAGGGAGGCGTTGGAAAGACCACCTCCGTCATCAATCTGGGTGCCTATATGGCGGAAGCCGGAAAAAAAGTGCTGCTTGTTGACTTTGACTCTCAGGGCAACATGACTTCAGGTGTGGGTATCTCCAAGGACAAGCCCACCGTCTACGAGTTGATTGCCAAGCTTGCCACTCCGGAACAAACCATCCGCCAGTCCTGCATGGACAACCTCCATGTAGTTCCTGCCTCCATTGACCTTTCAGGTGCCTCCATAGAGCTGGCGGGACAAGATGACCGGGACTTCTACCTGAAAAATGCCCTGGCCCCCCTGATTCCCCAATACGACTACATTCTGATTGACTGTCCGCCCTCCCTGGGCATCCTGACCCTGAACGGACTGGCGGCGGCAGACTCTGTGCTGATTCCCATGCAGTGCGAGTACTTTGCCCTAGAGGGAATCACCCTGCTGCTGCAGACCGTCCAGCGGGTTCAGAAGGGTATCAACCCCAAGCTGGGCATCGGCGGCATCTTCTTCACCATGTACGATTCCCGCACCCGCCTTGCCCAGGACGTGGTGGCCCAGGTGAAGTCCTACTTCGGGGACACCGTGTTCAAGACCATCATCCCCCGGAATGTGCGCTTGTCCGAGGCGCCTTCCCACGGCCTGCCCATCTGCAAGTACGACCCCTCCTGCGCTGGAGCCAGGAGCTACAAAAGCCTTGCCGCCGAGGTAATCCAGCGTGGCTAAGAAACCTGCTTTGGGAAAGGGTATCGGTGCCCTCATCGACGAAAGCCCCGGTCTGTCCTCCTTGGGCAATATCTCCGACCTCAACAATCCAGTCCAGCAGTCAGGTGCCTCTGCCTCCCCCCAGCCAACGGCGGACCTGCCGGAAGGCATTGCGGTGGAGGAGGACGGCTCTCTGAGTCTGGAAGTGGATCGCCTGATGCCCAATCCCCACCAGCCCCGCAAGGAATTCAAGGAGGAGGCCCTGCAGGAGCTGGCGGACTCCATCCGGGAGCACGGCATCATCCAGCCGGTGACCGTGGAGGATGCGGGAAACGGCACCTTCTACATCATTGCAGGAGAACGGCGAACCAGAGCAGCCCGATTGGTGGGGCTCACCAGGATTCCCGTCCAGCTGAAAAAATACTCAGAGCAACGGAAGCTGGAGGTTGCCCTCATCGAAAATATCCAGCGCTCCGACCTGAACCCCATAGAGGAGGCGGTGGCCTACCAGAAGCTCATGGAGATGAGCCAGCTGAACCAGGAGGAGCTGGCCCAGCGGGTGGGCAAGAACCGCTCCACCGTGGCCAACGCCCTGCGCTTGCTGAGGCTGCCGGAGGATATGCAGTCCGCGCTGGAGACGGGAGCCATCACCTCCGGCCACGCCAGGGCACTGCTTTCCGTCAACGACTCCTCCGACCAGCGCATCCTCTTCGGGCGGATTACCGGCAGCGGCCTTTCCGTGCGGGAGGCGGAGCAGCAGGCAGCGGAGCTGAACGGCGGCGGCCGAATCAAGGCAGCAGAAAAGAAGAGTGCCACGGAGGCTCAGAAGGACCCCGACCTGGCCGCCCTGGAGCAGCAATATATTGAAGTTTTTGGCACCAAGGTTTCCATCAAGGGCAACCTGGACAAGGGCTCCATCATCATCGAATATTTTTCCCGGGACGACTTGGACCGGCTGCATACCATCATCACCGAGTAGGCCATGGCATTGCCACAGCCTGCGGTAGTTTGTTCACCACAATCAGGAGGCATACATGAAAGGAATTATTCTGGCCGGTGGATCCGGCACACGGCTCTACCCCATCACCAAGGCGGTCTCGAAGCAGATCCTCCCCCTCTACGACAAGCCCATGGTGTACTATCCCCTGTCAGTGCTGATGCTGGCGGGAATCCGGGAGGTGCTCATCATCTCCACCCCACGGGACATCAGCCTGTTCAAGGAGCTTTTTGGGGACGGCAGCCAGTTGGGCATGCGGTTTGACTATGCGGTGCAGGACCAGCCCCGTGGCCTGGCGGACGCCTTCATCGTGGGGAAGCGCTTCATCGGAAACGACTCCGTGGCCCTGGTGCTGGGGGACAACATCTTCTACGGTCAGAGCTTCACCGCCACCCTCAAGGCGGCGGCAGCAAAGATTCAGCGGGAACAGGGGGCCGTCATCTTCGGCTACTACGTGAAGGATCCCACCGCCTACGGTGTGGTGGAATTCGACGAGTCTGGCAGGGTGCTGGGAATCGAGGAGAAGCCCGCCCAGCCCAAGTCAAACTACGCCGTACCGGGCCTCTACTTCTATGACAACTCCGTGGTGGACATCGCCGCCAACGTGCAGCCCTCCGCCAGAGGGGAGATTGAGATAACCACCGTGAACAATGTCTATCTGGAGCGGGGCAAGCTTTCCGTGGAGCTTTTGGGCCGGGGCATGGCCTGGCTGGACACCGGCACCTACGACGGCCTGCTGGAGGCCAGCAACTTCATCGCCACCATCCAGAAGCGGCAGGGCATGTACGTGTCCTGCATCGAGGAGATTGCCTTCCGCAACGGCTGGCTGGACAAGGAAAAACTGCTGCAGCTAGCCTCCGGCTACAAGACTGACTACGGCGAATACCTATCATACATCGCCGAGACGGGACGGTAGGGGAAGATGGTAGGCCTGATTATCGCATTGGTAATATCACTGGTACTATTACTTATCATAAACCCCATTATAAATAATATATATAATGCAATACAAAAAGGACAACGTGAGTGGAATGCAGGAAAAGCAAAATATGACAAATACAATAAGGGATTTGTTCGAATATTTGCAAAGAAAAAACTTGACAAAGGGCTACAAGACCTTGTAAACGGGAAGCAAAAATTAAATGCTGCAAATGGTATTTTATCTATACTAATGGGTTCTGCATTTTTCTTAATTATCCTTTCTTTGATACTCTTTACAATTCTGGTCGTTCGCATTATTTTAGCGATTGTAAGATGATTCTATCGAAACTTGATTGCCGTTCCATACGGAAATCAAGTTTTGCTTGACTGACAAATTTTCGTTTTGAATTTTATGAAAATAACTTGAACCGCTTCAAATTGACTTCCTTAAAGGCTTCTCCTTGAAAATTGATTTCCGTAGCCATTCTACCCACCCGCTTGCCAGCCTAACAAGATATCGGTACACTAGGCTTGCACAGGAGTGTGATAAACACATCATGCCGTTTAGGGTGTGTTTTGCACTCTTCCATTGATAGCTTTAAAGGTGGAAAAGAATGCGGAAAGAGGGCGTGGCCAACTACGGCGACTATCTGGCCTACAACGCTAAAACGGGGCGGTGAGGAAGATGATATTCATTATTATATTGATAATCATATATTGTAGTATTAATAATCCTGATATGCGTCGCAGGGGCCATAAACAGTTCTGTTGCCTCGAAAGTAGAAGAAGGACAACGCAAGTGGTTCGCAGGCAAAGCCGAATATGATGCCTGGGACAATTGGTTTGGGCGAACATTTGCTGGTGACAAGCTTACGAGAGGGAAATGAGAGCTTGAGGTTGGAAGACGACAATTAGATTACGGAGAGAAAGTGGTGAACACATCATGCTGTTTAGGATGTGTTTTTCGTATCCTTTTATTGATAGCCGTTGTCATTCTGATTGTAAGCATTATTGTGCACATTATCTTAGCGATTGTAAAGTAATTATCGGGGTTTGCTATCCATGAAATTAATCCCGGGAGGATTATATGAATACAGGAAAACGGGCTGAGAGCCGATGCAGATATCTGGCACGAGAGGTTGCCCACCAAAAAGGGTGGAACATACAACATCCTTCCAAAGGCGGCAATTTTCTTGAGGAACAAGAAATTGAAGATTATTTTGGAGCTATCGGCCTCAACAGGAGCAAACCAGACTTTCTGATATGCAACAATTTCTCCCCTTTGATTGTTGTTGAGGCAAAAAAGAGTCATAATCAAAAGTTGTGGATTGCCTAAAAAGGCATACAAATAGAAAAAGAGGTTTG
>CAMGSV010000060.1 GCA_946061495.1 uncultured Spirochaetales bacterium
GATACACCAACTTGTTATTTTATATAGTTTTATCCTTTTCTATTTCTGCAGTGCTCATTCCTCTGATTATATTTTTATGCCATAAATATGGATGGTACGATCATATAAACGAACGGAAGGTACATTCCGGGCAAATTCCTCGTTTGGGCGGAGTGGGTTTCGTAACTGCTTTTGCCATAGCTGTCTGCCTCTTTCTCAATACCCAGTCGAACCTGGCCATGAAGACATTCCTTCCCATCATCATCGCTGGACTCATTATTTTCATCTTCGGGATAATCGATGATTTCGGTGATTTGAAGGCGAAGCTGAAATTCCTTATACAAGTGGCAGCTACTTTCATCATGATTTTCTCGGGAACAAGATTTACCCAAATTGGTTCTTGGCAGCTGGGAATCCTGAGCTATCCAATCACCTTTTTTTGGGTCATCGGAGTCATCAACGCCTACAATCTTATTGATGGAGTTGACTCCCTCTGTGGCAGTCTTTCCACTCTCTCGCTACTTACCCTTGGAACCCTATATTTTCTTGCCCAACGAATGGACATTGCTGGCATCAGCTTTATTCTTGCGGCAGCAGTCATTGGTTTCCTGCTGTACAACAAGCCAAAGGCAAAAATCTTTATGGGAGACAACGGCAGCCAGTTCCTTGGTTTCATGGTGGCGGCAATCCCACTCTTCCCCTTTGGCAACTCTTTTGACTATAACAGATTCCTTATAGCCGTCATTCTAGCGGCAATTCCCATTCTAGATACGGTAGCAGCAATCTGGAGACGGACACGGGAGGGGCGTTCCTTTTTTTCCCCAGACAGAGCCCACCTCCACCACAAACTTATGAACATGGGCTATAGTACCAAGGGCTTGTTGGGAATTCTCATAGCCCTGCAGTTGGGGCTCTGTGGCTTTGTGTTGATTGTTACCTGGTGTGGTCCTATCCGCGGCTTTTTTGTTGCTGTAGGAGCAATTGCAGTTGCCTGTGCCTTTTTCGTTGTCATCCACTACACACACCGTTCAGTCTGTAAAAAGCACAATATTATTGTCAATGAAAAATTTGACCAAAGATAGCTCGATGAGGAATCTGATTCTGAAATGATGAGAAAACTTGTTCTGAGGCTTCCTGCCCTCGTAACTATGGGAATCAGCTGGTACCTCTCCTCCGGTACCTTGGACACGGTGCCAATGCCCGCTGTTTCCGACAAATTGATTCATTTGGTCTGTTTTGCTGGACTGGGATTCTTCTGGTGCTGGTGGTTTTCTCGAGAAGCCTGGTTGGATCGTCCTTGGCGGCACATCCTGTATGTGATGCTGATTGTGGCAGCCTACGGTATACTTGATGAAGTCCACCAATATTATGTGCCGGGACGCTTTGCCTCTGCCCTAGATTGGGCGGCGGATGTGGCTGGGGGAATGCTGGGAGGAATCTCAGGCTTTGTGGGTGCAAGACTCCTCCAGTGGCTTCAGTCTAAAAGGTCTGGGTCTCCTGAGTCTGGTAGGTGGCAGTCTTGATAAACTCCCAGTCATCAAATTCCGGGAATTCCGGTTGGGGAATCATGTATTTCCGCAGATCGTTGATTTCCTCATAATGAAAGTCCAAGTCGCCCAAGGGAATTGGCGGCGGTGGGGGTGGCACACGACGACTGTTGGCTTCTGCAATGAGCTGGTACAGCTGGGAGGAAGGCTCCTCCATCTTGGTGAGATAGGCAGGTTTCTGCACCACAATCCGATTGTCACCACTGAAGGCAAAGCCCGACAGGTCATGGGGAACCTCCTCCACATTGCGGATATCCACCCGCCGCCCTGCCACACAGGTGTACACGGTGCCGCCAATCAGCAGATGCTTTGGCACCTCGTGGCTGCCGTCCTCTCCGGTGAGTATCGCCTGGGTTTCCCCGTCATACTCCATATCCGTCTGCCAGTAGCGGATTTTGTACATACGGGAGCCGGTCACTAGATACGAGGTAACCTCCTTGTCCAGCAAGGGAGTGGTGATGGTAATGTCATGGGTGTTGGAGGCAGCCTGAAAAAAGCGTGTCGGAGCATCCCCCTCCCCTAGGAAAAAGTCCACGTAGAGCTTTCCGTCAAAGACTGCCACAGGGATAGCATGACGCTGCTTTACATCGGGATAGGTGATCCAGATGTTCCAGGCCCCGCTACTCTCTGTCTCAGGAATCAAAGGCTCAAATTCCACCAGCAGATGATGTGCCTCTGGAGAAGTTGCATCATTCCGGGGCCGGGGCGGCAGATTTTCCGGCTGCAGTACCTCCTCCGTAACAGTGACGCTGTTGCGGGCCACAAATTCATCCTGAGAGGCAGCAGAATAATTGTAGTCGAACTGGGTGGTACTGAGAGTGTCCGTGATTCTGATGGCACCAGGCTCTGCTGAGCGGTCGTAGTACCAGCCGTAGAACAATTTTAGCACCAGATACGCTGAGTCCAAGCTCTCGAAAGACACCATCCGGTGGCTGTTTTCCCACAAGCCGGACATAAGGGACGGGAGGGAACCAGCTTGCTCCTCCACCACCACATCCTCCTCCAAGGCCATCCAATTCTGCTGAGTATCATATTCAATATCAATTGTCTGACACCACAGGGAGGTGGAGACGAAGATAGAGAGAAGAACAGCTGCTATTCTGCCAAAAGACAACTTCATGCTATCAGTATCGGCGTTCTTGCAGACAATCAACAGACAAGATTCACCCTCCCCGCCTCCACCCACCAGGCAGGTTGCCAGCCGAAGGTCGCAAGACGCTAGTCCACAACCGTAGGTTGTGCTAGAAGACGCTAGTCGGTAGACGCTAGTCGGTAGACGCTAGTCGGTAGACGCTAGTCGAAGAGTCCCGAAATCTCTTCTTTATACAGCTCCACAATTTTGTGGCGCATCATCTCCTGCTTGCCGGAAAGCTCACGGCCCACAGCAAAGCTCTCCTTCAGCAGGGCAAAGCGATAGATTCGCTCGCAAATCCTGAATCCCTCCGTGTCGCAAATCTTGGAGTCAATCTCGTTGCGAATCAGATCCATGATGTGGTGGTCTTCCAGCAACCTTTCGTAGTCGTCGGTGGGTAGGCCGTGCTCCTGGGCGTAGGAAATGATGGCATCCCTGATGGGAACGATGAGGGCTCCCAGATACTTCTTGTCCTGCCCCAGCACCACCGCCATCTCGATGTAGGGACTGCCCCGCAGGGCTGCCTCCAGAACCTGGGGCTCGATATTCTCCCCACCCAGCAGGACGATGGTGTCCTTGGCACGGCCGGTGATTTTTATCTCGTTGTCGTAGGTGAGCATTCCCAGGTCGCCGGTGTTGAGCCAGCCATCCTGGTCAATGACCTGGGCCGTCAGGTCGGGCCGTTTGTAGTAGCCCTTCATAATCTGGCGGCCACGAGCCAGCACCAGTCCCCGCTTTCCGGGAGGCAACGGCTCCGAAGACACAATCCTGCCATGCTCCTCCGCCACGATCTTTATCTGGGCACTGGGGTACACCTGGCCAACGCAGCCTGAGCGGGCCTTGGAAGGCCAACGGATGGACAGGATGGGAGCTGCCTCCGTGATGCCGTAGCCCTCCAGTAGGTTGAAGCCGATGGCGTGGTAGAACATGTCGATGTCGTGCTGGAGGGTTCCGCCGCCGGAAATGGCACAGCCGATGCGTCCCCCCAGCTTGTCACGAATCTTTCTATATACAAGGATGTTTCCCAAGCCATAGAGGGGAGCCAGCAGGATGTAGGGGATGATTCCCACACAAAAGTCCAGGAAGCGGCTGCGGCGGCGCACCTGCACCACCAGTCCCTTCACGTGGGTCTTGGCCCAATAGAACCGTTTTCCCACTCCCACAAAGAAATTGAACAGCAGGTAATTGGGCCCCCCCTCCTTCCGCACATTACGGAAGATGCTCTGGGCCAGGGACTCCCACAGACGGGGCACCCCAATCATGCCGTGGGGACGAACTGCCGCCATGTCTGCCAGCATGATGTTGGCCGCCATCTTGGAGTATACCAGTCCACTGTTGAGTCCGATGACAAAATACTGGAAGGCCCGCTCGAAGCTGTGCCAGACCGGCAGGACGCTGAACCAAAGCTCCCCATCCTCGGTGGTGGTGAGCACTGAGCGGGCCCACTCAACCTGGGCCAGAAAATTGTCGTGGGTCAGCATCACCCCCTTGGGGACACCGGTGGTACCAGAAGTGAAGATGATGGTGGCCACATCGTCGCCATCCGTTATATCCATCTCGTGCTCGATTGCCGCCCGCTGGGCATCGCTGGCCTTCTCTCCCCTGGCCTCCAAATCCACATAGTTCACCACCTTGATGCCGGAAGCCGCTGCCAGCTCCAGCACCTCCTGGGATGCCTCCTCGAACAAGATTGCCATCTCCAGAGTAGGGATGTCCTCCCGCTTCTCCAGCACCTTGGCCAGCTGGCGCCCTGTCTCGAAAAAGCCGATCCTGCACTCCACAAAGGAGATGATGAACCTGATTTCTGTTCCCATGGAATCGCAGCCACGGGGAACATCGGCGGCACCCAGAGACAGCAGGGCTATGTCGGCCACCAGCCACTCCCGGCGGTTGTCGGAGATCAGGGCGATCCTGTCACCACGATTGATTCCAATCTCCTGCAGGACGCAGGCCATCTCCACCACCTTGTCGTAGACCTGCTTGTAGCTGTACATCTGGAAGATACCGTCCTTGTCTTTGGCAGCTTGCAAAATTATATCGGGACAAGAAATCCTCCGGGAACGCAACAGCAGTGGAATATTCTTTCGAACGCTTGTATCTATATTTTTTCTTTTCTTAGCCATAGCTAACTTCTCCTGGAAGCTTTACACTATCACATTCTTTGTCATAATGCAATATGTTTACAGAAATGGAAAAATCAAGTATCATCTTTCTATGGCAGAAAACATCACCTATCTTGCAAAGCTGGGAGAGCTTACCCTCAAGGGGGCAAATCTCAAGGAATTCGAGAATCGTCTCACCGCCAACGTCAGGTTCTACCTCCAGTCGGTTCAAGCCACCGTGCGGCTCTGTGCCGGCCGCCTATACATCCAGGGGCCGGAAGAATCATGTCCCGCCATTGAATTCACCCTGCGGCACCTTATTGGCATCACCGGCTGGGCACGCACCACTGTTTGCGACAAAGACATCATGGCCATCAGGAAGGCAGTCTTCCAGGAGGCCACCGCCGCAAAGGCAGATGGCGCCCGATCATTCAAAATAGAGTCCCGCCGTGCCGACAAGAATTTCCCCCTGAATTCCTACCAGATTTCCTGCGAGGCTGCCACCGATGTGGTTGATCAGCAGCTGCTGGAAGTGAACCTGCACCATCCCGATGTAGTCATTCGGGTGGAGGTGAGGGACAAGGTGTTTGTGTACTGCGACAGGCACAAGGGATGCCGGGGGCTGCCGGTGGGAACGGGTGGCCATGGCCTGCTGCTGCTTTCCGGCGGCCTGGACTCTCCCGTGGCCGGCTACCGCATGATGCGGCGGGGCATGAAGGTGGACTGCGTCTATTTCCACGCCTATCCCTACACCTCAGCGGAGGCCCAGCAGAAGGTGGAGAACCTGGCCAAAATCATCGCCCGCTATGGGCTGGACACCCACATCAACATCATCCCCTTCACCGAGGTGCAGATGAGAATCAGGCAGCGCTCACCAGAAAACTTTAGCACCCTGCTGCTGCGGATGTGCATGATGAAAGCCGCCACCCTTCTGGCAGACAGAATCAAAGCCCACTGTCTCATCAGCGGAGAGAGCCTTGGACAGGTGGCCAGCCAGACGGTCCAGAACATGGCCGTTACAGAATCTGCCAGTACCTATCCTTTGTTGCGACCCTTGGTGGGTCTGGACAAGGAGGAAATCGTTGAGACTGCCAAGGCCATCGGCACCTACGACACCTCCATCCTCCCCTACGAGGACTGCTGCGTCCTCTTCTCTCCAAAGCATCCAGTATTAAAGGCTTCTGTAGAGGAGGCCCAGCGGCTGTACCAGGAGCTGGAGGTGGAGGAGTTGATTCAGGCGGCCTATGACCAGCGGGAGCACAAGAAATTTTCTGTTCAGGATTACATCGCCGAGCAGTACGGCACCAAGGAGTAGGAATCTACCCGAATATGTAGCCGATGCCGATGATGGTCAAGACGGTGGTGGCGGACAGGACCTTTTCCAGCTCGCTGCCGCCGGTCTTTTTTCCAGCCTTATAATCTGCAATGCACACCTTGTAGGCATGCTCCAGCCGGTCGGTAAGGGCTCCCATGGACCAGTGCCTGCTCCACTGGAGTCCCTCCTGGCTCTTTCTCTTGTGGAGCGCTGGGTCTGACAGCAGTTGGAAAACTCGCTGAGAAAAAATCTCCACATCCTCTTCCACCATAAAGCCGCCGTTGTCACCCTGCATCACGTCGATGGTGCCCATCTCTCCAATAGCCACCACTGGTAGCCCTGCAGCCATGGACTCAACGGTGACCAGCCCCTGGGTCTCCGTCTTGCTGGGAAAGGTGAACACATCCACAAGGTGATAGAGGCAGGAAAGGTCCTCACGGCCCATATAGCCGAGATAGAACACATCCTCCTCCAAGCCCTCCCGTTTCACCAGTTCCTTCAGCTCGGCCATAAAGTGACCGTCTCCCACCACCAGCAGAGCGGCCCGATTCTGGACAGCGGACTCCTGCACCCTCTGCTCCAGCAGCAGTTGATTCACCCGGCGCAGCACCGGCAGCAGGAAGGGGAGGTTCTTCTCCTTTGCCACACGGCCTGCAAAGAGCAGCAGACGCCTGTCCTTCAGCTGGGGGAACCGGGAGAACAGATCCTCCCGCACCTTTTCCAGCCGAACCTCATCCACCTGAAACATGGAGTCAGGAATACCGGTGGGCAAAAGCTCAACGGGTGTGTCTATGCCACACTTCCGCACCGTTTCCGCCGTGTGGGGCGTGGGGGCAAGGATGTGGTTGGCGCTCTTGAGATAGAATTTCACAATGTCACGGCCAATCTTCTTTGAAAGTTTTTCCCGCAGGATTGGCGCATAGTTCTGGATGTAGTCCTCCCACAAGGTGTGGAAGGTGAAGATACAGGGAACATGACGGTGGCGAGCATAGATGGCACCAAAATACCCCACCAACCACTCGCTGTTTATATGGACGACGTCAGGTTCAAATGCATCCAGAATGGACTTCATCAGATTCCACTGCTTGATACGAACCAGCCGGTCCTCCTTTGAAAAGATAATCTCCTTTGAGGAAAGCCGGTTCAAGGAAAAATTGGGGTTGTCCATCAATCCAGCGTCAGGATCCCCCTTCTTGCTAAATTCATAGTCATCGGGATATTCCACCGTGATAACTTTTACCACATGTCCTCGGTTCACCAGTTCCTGTACAAAGGAGTAAACCGAAACCACCACTCCGTTCACCCGAGGATAGTAGCAATCTGAAAACATGGCTATTCTCATACATGACAAGTATAATCAAATAAAAACTAATTGTAAAGAAAATCGTACACTGCGTGGAAACATTTCAGTTTTAGGTGATTCCCTCAAGCCATAGGTTGTGTCTCATAAAATAGCCACATCAAAAAAGTCCCGTCTAACAATTCCTTGCGGATTTAGGATTCCAGGTTTATACTGTATCTATGAAGACTATCACATTGACCTTTTCCGATGGTACTTCCATCCAAACTGAAGCTGGAATCCGGGCCATTGATCTGGCCCACAAGATTTGTTCCAATCCTGACAAGCTGCTGGCTGTCGTTGTGAACAATGAAATCTGTTCCCTCACCACCCGACTGGACGTAAACGCCCACCTGGAGCCAGTGCTGCTGGGCACTAGAGTAGGCTCCGCCATATATCGCCGTTCCCTCTGCCTGATTCTGGCAGCGGCGGCCCACAAGCTCTATCCCAATGTGCGCCTCCTGGTGGGACACAGTCTGGGATACGGCTACTACTACACTTTGGAGACAGACAAGGCCATCACCCAGGCCCAGGACAGCACGGTTCTGAACAAGGATAGCATTGACAAGCTCCACCAGAAGATGGTGGAGCTCATCAGCAAGGACATTCCCATTGAGACGGACGTCATTGCCTATCAGGACGCACTGGAGATGTTCGAGCGCATCGGCCAGATTGAGACCCGCAAGCAGATGAATTTCATCTGTCCGCCAAAGATTACCATCAACAGAATCGACGACTACAGCGACCTGTACTTTGGACCCCTGGTTCCCTCCACCGGCAAGACTCCGGTCTTTGACCTGATGCCCTATGGCGAGGGTTTTCTGTTGCGGTTTCCCTCCACTGCCGACTCCACCGCCCTCACCCCCTTCGAGGACATTCCCCAGCTCTTTGCCGTCTATTCCCGCTACAAGAAATGGGGCAAGCAGCAGGGAGTCACCTCTGCCGCAGACGTGAACGACTTGATCCACCGCCGCATGACCACCGACTACATCGACACCGTGGAGACCTTTCAGCAAAAGTGCATCGCCGACATCGCCGACCAGATCTACCAGCGGGGCAACGTGAAGACCGTGCTGATTGCCGGCCCCTCCAGCTCAGGAAAGACCACCACCTCCAAAAAGCTTTCCCTCCAGCTGAAGGCACTGGGCTACCGTCCCAAGGTCATTGAGCTGGACACCTACTATGTGAACCGAGAGGTGACACCGCGGGATGCTGACGGAAAGTACGATTATGAATGCCTGGAAGCTCTGGACGTGCCCCAGCTGAACAAGGATTTGGTGGATTTGTTTGACGGAAAGGAAATCAAGCTCCCCACCTACGACTTTGTGGAGGGGAAACGAATCTACACCGGCAAGACCATGCGCCTTGACCCCCAGGACATCTTGATTCTGGAGGGAATCCACGGCCTCAACGACAAGCTCACCCCCCTGGTTCCGGCCGAGTACAAGTTCAAGATCTACCTGTCTGCCCTGACCCAGCTGAACCTGGATGACCACAACCGCATCCCCACCAGCGACAACCGGCTGATCCGCCGCATTGTGCGGGACTCCCAGTTCCGGGGAAAATCTGCGGCAGACACCATCGCCATGTGGGACAGCGTGCAGCGGGGGGAGCGGCTCCACATCTTCCCCTTCCAGGACAATGCAGATGCCATGCTGAACACGGCCCTGGACTATGAGCTGCCGGTGCTGAAGGTATTCGCTGAACCGCTGCTGCGTTGCGTCAGCCCCCTGCAGAAGGAGTATGCTGAGGCCTCACGGTTGCTGCGGTTCCTGAACAACTTCTCCCCCATCTCCGCCAACAATGTGCCGGGAAAATCAATCATCCGGGAATTCATCGGCGGCAGCGAGTTTAAATACTAGACTACCACCGGTAGCGAGCTCAAGCACGAGATTCCAGGATGAGGATTTGGGAGACAGGAGCGAGAAGCTAAGATATGGCTTCCCGCTCCACTCCTCCTACCGCTCCGCCATCAGGGCCTCCCATTCCTCCATGGTGTAGAGGGTGAGCTTGCAGGTTTGTTTTTTGCTACTGTAGGGATCATTTGTCCCCTCAATTTTAAGGATCCGAGCAGTGGGCAACACCGTATTCTCGCTCATGTCTTGAATTTTAATATTTTTAAACACGACACCTGTTTTATAATAATCATTCCTATTTACGAGATATTTGGCATCATCAAAATACTTCTTCTGACTTCTTATCACATAGTCTGCTGGATTAGAAGAAGAAAAAAGTCTAAAGTCAAACTCATGTAAATTCCGTGAGTAGCAACTGACATAATACTTCCAATTGTAGCTGGTGTCATCATTAAGCTGGTTACCATCAGCGTCAAACAGCCCGACAGTTATATCGAAGCTCCAGTTATCTATCACCCCCCCTTGTGCCCATACCTTGTTATCTGGCTCTCTCTTAACCTTGTACCACTCCTCCATCACCTTCTTGGCAACGATTACCGCCTGCCGGTTTGGAAACACCTTCATCACAAGAGGAACTTCATAAGAAATGCTATTCATGGAAACATCGGTTTCTTTCACAACGAGGGGATCATGATACACTCCAATCCACAGGTTCTCGTCCAGATATGTCTGCAGGTCTTCCAGAATTTTCTTCCACTTGGCCTGCTGCGTCTGGTAGTACTGCTGCCGCTGGCGGACGGTGAGGTTCTCCGGGGTAGCGGACAGCATCCGGGTGGTGCTGTCCTGGGCCTCCTGCTGGAAGGCTCCTTCCACCTGGTTGTAGTACAGCACAGCCTGGATGTAGTCCTCCGCAGCCTGGGCCTGAGCTCCCTTTGCCAGCATAGTGATGGAGGTGGACTCCAGGTCATTCTTCTTCTGCAGGGCGGCCAGCTCCGCCTCCGACAACTGAATGCCGAGACCGCCGAACAGCTCCTGCACAATCTGTCGGACGGCCACCCCGGACTCCATGTCCCCAAGGGAATGGCGGCCGGTGCTGGCGGCCCGAATCTCGTTGGTGGCCGTCTCGTTCACCCGGAAGTTGCACTCGTAGGCCGTGGAGAGCCGCCGGATGCTCCCCACCACCACATACTGGGCGTTGGTCATCTGGCCAATCTCCACGGCGTTCTCCTCGGAATACAGGCCGGACTCGGAAAGCTCCTGCTGGGCAATCATCAAATCCTCGTTCTTGCGGTCCAGCACCGTCATGTCCGTGTGGCGGGCCAGCAGGCTGGTGATGTTGTCCTGAAAGGACTGCTGCATCCATTCCTCGCCGCCATTCAGTTCCGGCGGAAGCACCGCCACCGTCAGCCCGGCTCCCTTGTACAGGTCCTCCGCCGCAGCCTCCCGTGTCCGGGATGAGCTCTCGCCGCCCCTGGTGGTGGCCACCAGCCCATCATCCGCACCGGCATCCAGTGCCGGCTGGTCCTGCTGGCTGGACTCCACCGTTTCCCCGGTGGAAATGCAGCTGAACAACAACAAGGCCAGCAGACACGCCACTCCTGTCCTGCAAACTCTTCTCATCGCATCCTCCATAAATCATTGAAAGTGAAGGCAGGCTGGTTTGCGACGGCTCTCCCGTAGCGGGAATGCCTCCAGCCTATCCATAAAGGCAAATGCCCCTCCTGCCGCCAATCCTAGCCGAACAGGATTGCCGCCGCCAGTGCCTCCGCCTCAACCCATTCCTGGTCGGCCGCTGTCACTGTGGCTGCATTGGCATACACCGGGTTTCCGGAAAGGTACGCCGTTTTGGTGGCATCGGCCTGGGTCTGCATCTGCTCTGTCCGGGCATCCGCCACAATCTGGGTGCGCTCGGTCTTGCCCTCCTGCATGATCTTTGCCAGCTCCTGATCCGCCGCCGCCTTCTGCTGTGCGGGGGCAAGCTCCGCCTGCACGTCGGCCATCCGCTTGGCAGTCTCAGCCTTCTGCAGTGCCTCCTGCTGGCTCAGCACCGTGGGGAAGCGGGCGTCATCCATCATCTGACCCACCAAGTCCTTCACAAAGTCCTGCTCCGGCGTCAGCTCGTCGGGAACGCCATTCAAGACCTCCTTCACATACTTTGCCGTGGTCTGGGCCCACGTGTTGGGGTCAATCTCGTAGATCTGGTAGACGATGTAGCGGGAGGACTTGTTTCCTGTCAGGGGATCCACCTCAATCACCTGCTGCCAGTAGTCCACCACCTTCGCATGGCCGGTAATCTCCGCATTGGACTGGGTTTTCGTCACCTCCTCTATGGCCTGGCGGGTGGCATCCCCAATGTTCCCTGCCCGTGCCTGCTCCGCCGCAAAGACATTGATGGACTGCTGCAGCTCCCTGGCCACATTCCGAGCATAGGCCATGTCCGCCCGCATGGTGGCAGCCCGCACATCGGCTCCCGTTCCCGTGGACCGCTTGAACACGCTGTTTTCAGGCTTGCTGTAGGCCTGGATAAAGGCGGAAAAGTCGCCCCGGTTGGCAGGGGCCAGCCAGGCAGGGGTAGCCTCCGCTCCCAGCGTGCGTCCGTCCCAGTCCACCACCGTGGTCTCCTTGCCCAGAATGCTGTAACCCGACGAGGGGTCTGGCTTTCCAGACTCAACACTGCCAGTGGAGACACAGCCCCACAGCACCGCCATTCCCACAAGCGCCACCCCAAGGAAGGTGGCCTTCT
>CAMGSV010000061.1 GCA_946061495.1 uncultured Spirochaetales bacterium
ACGCCACCGACCTTGCAGTACAGAAGGAGGAGGCCTATGAGGACGGACTTTTCGCAGGTGCCTACCAGACCAAGCTGGAGACGGCACGGAGTATGTTGGAAGACGGTTTTCCGGTATCAACAGTCAGTAAATATACCAGCCTCCCGCTGGAGACGGTGCTGGAGTTGGGGCGAGAACTGTAATTACTCAGTCCAAAATCTTCCTTCGGCATTATGTTCACCCTTTATTTCCTCAAAAATAAATTAAGGCTCATGAGTTTGCCGTAACCTTGGCTATTTTATTTTTTTTATGGTATGATGTATTCTGTTTTGATTGAGTGGAAGAGAGTTCATTTGTCCGCTTTTGGAGGTATTATGATTCGTAGGTCGTGTGTTTTCCTGTGTGTTCTTTGTGTGCTGACACTGTTTTCCTGTTCCAGCACCAAGAAGGAGGTGGAGCCAGATCCTGATTTTTTGGGGGACTACGAGCCAATCCAGCTGGAAAACGCCATGGGCTGGGTCACACTTTTCGGCAAGGAGAAGCCCAAAGAGATAGAACTGCACTTTGTGCCGCGGACCAATCGAGTGGAAATGTATTTCCGGGACCTGCAGAATCGGGTGTGCATCATCCTGACTCCTGAGCATCGCCAGATGATGACGGATGCTGCACTGCAGTTCATGGCAGAGCAGGAAGCGGGCAATATGCCGGATCGCAAGGCAAACGCAAAGAATTCCTATTCCCAAGCCGTGTGCACGGTAGGCTGGGGCGTTACTGGTATTGCCCGAACCACAAACAAGTCCAAATTGCAGTTTAACTATGAGTATTTCAATGACAAGCGGCCCTATTTCTTGATTAAGGCACTCCCCGCTCCTGACAGGGAGGAGCCGGACGTGTACTCTCCCACGATTGAGGTGTATTTTTCACCTGCACAGTTGGAGGCTCTCTACGAGATACTCAATCAGGAAGCGTTGCAAGCTCTAGTGAATGAACTGGATGAGAAGGCTTACGCCTACTGATTGTATACTGCCATCCATGGATTTGGAAACACTGCAATTCAGGGCAAAAACCATTCAAAGGATCCGGGACTTCTTCATTCAACGGGGCTATCTGGAGCTGGACACCCCTGCCCTAAGTCCCCATCTCATCCCCGAAAGCTGCCTGGAAGTGTTCCGCACGGACTACCTTCATCCCGGCACAGGGGAGGCCACACCGCTCTATCTGGTTCCCTCCCCGGAGGTCCACATCAAGCCCCTGCTGGCCCGGCACCAGGTGAGCATGTTCCAGCTTTCCAAGTGCTACCGCAACTGCGAGTCAACGGGCCGCATCCACAGCCCCGAATTCACCATGCTGGAATACTACACCCTGGGGGCCGGCTACCTGGACACGGCCTCCATCACCGAGGAGCTTTTCAACCACCTGCTGCCGACCCAGCCACCAGCCACCGAGGCGGACCCCTTCGCCTACCTGCGGCCTCCCTTCCAGCGGATTACCATGGATGAAGCCTTCCGCCAGTATGTCGGCTTCCCTCTTTCCAGCTGCCCAGAGGCAAGGCAACTGGCGGAGCAGGCGGCCAGGCTGGGAATCTACGAGCCCCAGGACAATCCCTTCCACCAGTGGCCCTGGGACGACCTCTACGAGCTGATTCTGGTGCAGTGTGTGGAGCCCCAGCTGCCCAAGGACAGGCCCGTGCTGCTGATGGACTACCCCGCCCAGGTTCCCTGCCTAGCCCAGGACGTGCCCAATCCCGCCAACCCCTCCCGCCCCCTCTGGAAGCAGCGGTGGGAGCTCTATGTGGCGGGCGTGGAGCTTTCCAACTGCTACAGCGAGGAGACCGACCCGGAAAAGGTCCGCGCCTACTTCCAGCAGGAGGGAGCCCTCAAGGCCAGCACAGCCCGCATTCCCCACGCCATCGACCCGGACTACTGGCAGCACTTCCAGCACTTCCCCACCTGCTCCGGCAACGCCCTGGGAGTGGACCGCCTCATCGCCCTCCTTTCAGGCCGCACCACCATCCAAGGAGTCCTGCCGTGAGGGAACTTGACATCAGCGTTCTTCGGGCTTACTATGAGACAGACTAAGGAAGCACGAATTATGAATGTGTTATCTCTTTTTTCTGGCTGCGGTGGAATGGACATTGGCTTTGAGGGCAACTTTCGTTGCCTAAAAAGATCCATCAACACAAGCATGCACCCGGATTGGATTGCGACAGACCATGGTGACTGGGTAACGGTCAAAAAAACCATGTTTCAGACTATTTTCGCCAATGACATTCGACCCGATGCAAAAGTTGCATGGATATCCTACTTCTCTGACAAAATCAAGCGAGCTGATGAAATATACCATCTTTGCAGCATCGTAGATTTGGTAAAACGAGAAAAAGCCGGAGACAGGCTCTTCCCAGACAAGGTTGACATTGTAACTGGAGGCTTTCCCTGCCAAGATTTTTCTGTTGCAGGAAAACGGAGGGGACTGAATTCCAAGAAAAACCACATAGGAGGTCTTCTTGAGGCGGGAGAGCCATCCATAGAAAGCCGAGGGCAGCTCTATATGTGGATGCGGGATGTCGTATCGCTTACTCAACCAAGCCTGTTCATTGCCGAGAATGTCAAAGGACTGGCAAATCTACACGATGTCAAGACTGTCATAGAGAAAGATTTTGCCAACGCCGCAAACGGCGGATATATTGTCATTCCTGCAAAGATATTGCATTCTGCAGATTACGGTGTACCTCAGTCACGAGAACGCATTATTTTTTATGGTTTCAAAAAATCCGCATTGACCCAGAAGGCGATGTGTGCTCTCGCCAGCGAAAATATTCCAGCCGAATACGACCCCTATCCGCAACCGACACACGCATTTACGAGGAATGAGCATAATCTGCTTGCTCCTGTAACTTGCAAAGAAGCCTTGGTTGGACTTGTTGAACCCGAATATTCTGACGATCTATCACAAAGAAAATATTCCAAGGCAAAGTATATGGGAAGGCATTGCCAAGGCCAAACAGAAATCTGTTTAGATTCCATCGCCCCGACCATTCGTTCTGAGCATCATGGGAACATTGAGTTCCGGCGTCTAAACAAAGAGCATGGGGGAAACCATACAGAGGAGCTGGCCCAGGGGCTTCCAGAGCGCCGACTCTCTGTCAGGGAATGCGCCAGGATTCAAACGTTTCCAGATGAGTATCAGTTCATTATTCCCCAGAAAAAAGGAAACGTCTCTGTCTCATCCAGCGACGCATATAAGATTATCGGCAATGCGGTTCCCTGTGTGCTTGCCTACAATATCGCCATGCGTATAGAGGAGAACTGGCCGAAATATTTTACCGGAGACAGAAAATGATAATTTCAAAAAACAAGAGCCCCTCTCTGGAAGAATTCCGGCAGTTGATGCAACGAACAGATGACCTGTTAAATAAGGACGCAATCAGCAAACAAGATTATTACTCCAAACGAACTGGTTCATTGCTAGAGCTTGACGTACACAATGCTCTTTGCCGCAGTGCAATCGGTACTCCCTTCGAGGATACAATTCTTCTGGTTTCTGGAGCCACTTTCCCTGATATCATAGCAAGCAATTATTATGGAGTTGAGGTCAAAAGCACCATCAAGAACCATTGGAAATCCATCGGAAGCAGCATCCTTGAATCTACCCGTAATCCTAATGTTGAAAGAATTTTTCTCACTTTTGGAAAACTCAGCCATCCTGTTTCGTTTGTGAGCAGACCATACGAGGAATGTCTGGCGGGAATTTCTGTAACCCACTATCCACGCTATCAAATTGACATGGAGTTGCCGCCAGGGGAAACTATATTCGACAAGTTGGGGCTTTCTTATGATGAACTACGCAAAATGGAAAATCCTGTTGCTCCTGTCTCAAAATACTACAAAAGCAAGCTTCAGCCTGGTGAAAGTTTATGGTGGGCGGCAGACGGCTCTGAGGAAGCGGCCGCTCCACCAGTCTTGCGTCTGTGGACTGCACTGTCTGCGGAGCAAAAAAATTTCTATACCGTACAAGGCTATGCATTGTTTCCTGAAATATTAGATTATCAGTCAACCACCAAATACCAGCGCTATGCCCTTTGGCTTGCCACAAATTGCAGCGTCATCAACACCAATATTCGAGACCAATTCTCAGCGGGTGGGAGGGGCACAATCACCATTCCTTCGGCAATCTATGAGAATATTCCTGCAGCCTTCGGTCGAATCGTGAGGAACAAGGATTTAATCATTGAAACCATCATCTCTACAAGTGAAAGCATCCTCGCCGAAACTTGGCAGACAAGTTCCATAGCAACCAATCGACTGCATCAATGGTGCAAAATAGCCTCCCAGTATTCCGCAGATGGAAACAAAACCTATACTATGCTGTGCGGAATATTCGGTATTGATGCCCTCCCCTAATCCACAAATCCCCACCCACCATCCAAGGAGTCCTGCCGTGAACAAAAGCCTGCTGCACCAGTCCATCCTCCAGCACACCACCTGCACATTTGCCAGAAGCGGCGGGTCAGGCGGCCAGAACGTGAACAAGGTGAACACCAAGGTCCACGCCACCGTGAGCCTGAACCATCTGGCGGGCATCACGGAGGAGGAGCGCTGCCTCCTGCGGAAAAAGCTGGCCGCCACCATCAACAAGGAGGACTGCCTCTTTGTGGACGTGGACCAGGAGCGCTATCAGGAGCGGAACAGGGCCACTGCCTTGGAGCGACTGGAAACCCGCATTGTCACTGCGCTGAAGGTTCCCCGAAAGCGAATCAAGACAAGACCCACCAAGGCCTCCCAAGAGCAGCGGCTCAAGCTCAAGCGGCTCAAGTCCGAGCTCAAGCGGAGCAGAAGCTGGCGGGGCTAGGTGCAATTTTCCAGGCAATGCAGAAACCAAAACATCACGACATAAGGTCAATGCACTATAGCTACCCACCACCCCAGAACCAGCAGCTCCTGCCCCACCACCTGCTCCGCCAGACATCCATGGAAAACAGCACTCAAATCCTCATCCTTGAAATACAAGCCTGTTGTCCTCAAGACATGGTTCAGTAACCCGGAGTCAAGAAACTGAAGGTGGGGATGGAGCTTCAAGTCAGGGAACAGGGTACGGTGGCGCTGGTGACAGGATACCGAAGATACAGCAGCATAGCCCGCTCTTTCCTGCCCTCCGGCCTCCGCTTGCAGTCCGAATTCAGCCCGCCATCCGTCTTTGATCCGGAAAGCAAGTCTCGCCTCCCCCTCCCATGCAGATTTTTTTAAACGCTCTTTGCTTCCCTGCGATTGTACTGTATCATTGAGAAAACAACAGCATAAGGAGCGCAAGCATGCAGGAAACAAATGAATCGAAGCTGACCATCGTGGATGGTGTGGTGGAACGCTGCGAGAAAACCGTGGCAGGGCGAGTTGTCATTCCTGAAGGAGTGACACGAATTGGGGAGGCGGCATTCAAGGATTGCATTTGCCTCCAGTGGGTGAGGATTCCCAGCACCGTGACGGAAATCGGCAGCAGTGCATTCGAGGGGTGTCTCAGCCTCCAGTCCGTGCGGATTCCCGACAGTGTGGCAAGAATCGGAGCGGGCACATTCTGTGGCTGCTTGAACCTTAAATCGGTGCGGCTCCCTCCTGGCCTGAAGGAAATTCCGGAGAATACGTTCCACAACTGCCACTTCCTCGTGGAGGTGAAGATTCCTTCTGGCGTGGAGAAAATCGGAAGCGATGCCTTCAGGAACTGCGTCTTCCTTGTCGTAGTGGATATTCCGCACGGCGTGGAAGAAATCGAGGAGTATGCCTTCGCCAGCTGCCACAAACTCTCCCATGTGTCCCTTCCAAGCAGCGTAAAAAGGATTGGAGGCGGGGCATTCATCGACTGCCTTAGTATCTGGTCGATGGAGATTCCTGACGGCGTACAAGAAATCGAGGACGGCACCTTCTGGGAGTGCCCCAACCTCAAGTCCGTGGTGATTCCAAGCAGCGTGAAAAAAATCGGAAACACTGCATTTATAGGATGCTCTAGCCTCCAGTCGATAGAGATTCCCAGCGGCGTACAAGAAATCGGATTCGATACCTTTGCAGCTTGCTCCAACCTCAAGTCCGTGGTGATTCCAGACACCGTGGAAAAAATCAGGAGCAGTGCATTCCATGGGTGCGAGTCCTTGGCATCGGTGGAGCTTCCCGCCAGCCTGAAAAAAATCGAGAACTGGGCATTCAAATCTTGCAAGTCCCTGACATCGGTGGCCATCCCCTTTGGTGTGGAAAAAATAGAGGACACTACATTCTACGGCTGCAAATCCCTGGTGGAGGTGACCATCCCCAGCAGCGTCACGGAAATCGGTAGCTCAGCCTTCCACAGCTGCTCTGCCCTCGCCCACATAGAGCTTCCCGCCAGCCTCACAAAGATTGAGAGTGGTGCATTCGAAGAATGCTCTAGTCTAGCCTCCATAGAAATTCCTGCCAGCGTCACAGAAATCGGGAGCACTGCATTCAGATACTGTCCCATCCAGGAGCTGGACCATCCCTGCCTCCAGATAGCAGATGGAGTAGCCTGCAGGGACGGAGTCGCGCTGTATTGTACAACGAAAACCTCCTCGCTGACCCTGCCCCAGTGTGTCACGGAAATCACCTCCTGCTTCGATTCATACTGGCACTCGCATCCTATCACCTCCGTAGTGCTGCCTCCCAGTCTGAAGGAGATAGGAAAAGGGGCTTTCACCGGCTTCAAAACCCTCGTCTCGGTGGAGATGCCAGAGGGACTGGCTGCAATCGGAGAGCGTGCATTCAAAGAATGTACGGCCCTGACCACCTTTACCCTTCCGAACAGCCTCACGAGGATTGACAGGCAGGCGTTCACCCACTGCAGCTCCCTTGCCTCAGTGGTGATTCCCGGCCAGGTGCAGGAAATAGGGGAGCAGGCGTTCTACTGCTGCGAGAGCCTGACCACGGTGGCCATCCATCTAGGTGTGACAAAAATCGGGGAGGAGGCCTTTGCCCGCTGCACATCCCTTGTCTCCGTGGTGATTCCAGACACGGTGACGGAGATTGCAGGGCGGGCCTTCTTTGGCTGCACCAAGCTCGCCCAGGTGACGATTCCCGCCAGCGTGGAGAGGATTGGCCCCCTTGCCTTCAAGAACTGCAACATCATCCAGTTGGACCATTCCTGCCTCCGCATAGAGAACGGTCTCGCCCTCAGTAGTGGAGCTGTGGAGTACTGTGCGGCTCAGCTGTCCAAGGCCGTCATTCCCCAGGGTGTGACGAAAATCGGGGAGCGAGCCTTCTACCGCTGCGAATCACTGGTGGAGGTGGACATTCCCGACACGGTGACAGAAATCGCTGACTGCGCCTTCAACTACTGTCCTTCCTTGGCCCAGCTTGCCCTTCCCCTTGGAATCACAAGGATTGGAGAGCGAACCTTCGCCGACTGCCGCTCCCTCACATCCATCGTGATTCCGGAGGGGATGACAGAGATTGGGGAGGCGGCCTTCGCCGGCTGCCGCTCTCTCTCCCAGGTGAGCATACCGGACAGCGTGACAGAAATCGCTGACTTTGCCTTCGGCAGCTGCGACATCAAGGAACTCAGCCATCCCTGCCTCCAGATTCGGAATGGAATCGCCTGTAGCGAAAAGACCGTGCGGTACTGCGTGCAGGAGCGTCCCACCATCGTGATTCCGGAGGGGATGACAGAGATTGGGGAGGCGGCCTTCGCCGGCTGCCGCTCTCTCTCCCAGGTGAGCATACCGGACAGCGTGACAGAAATCGCTGACTTTGCCTTCGGCAGCTGCGACATCAAGGAACTCAGCCATCCCTGCCTCCAGATTCGGAATGGAATCGCCTGTAGCGAAAAGACCGTGCGGTACTGCGTGCAGGAGCGTCCCACCATCGTGATTCCGGAGGGGATGACAGAGATTGGGGAGGCGGCCTTCGCTCCCCGAAACAGGCGCAGAAAGTTCAGGGGGGAGGATGTGCGTAACTACGCCTACAACGAGTACATCGACTGGGAGGGGGAATACCGGGTGGCAGCTGACTTCGATTTTGTCACACAAGTCATAATCACCAAAAGCATCACCCATATCCACAGCAAGGCTTTTGAGGACTTGGACAATCTGGAGTCAATAGTCTTTCCCGACACCTACCCCTTCTGCGTTTACGATTCCTTCGACTTAGGTGTCGTTTGGGAGGAAAACTTCGATTACGAGACCCTGGAATACCTCTATAAACTGCCGGACGACAGATGGATGAGCTAGAGTGGCAAAACTCCCCATCCCGAAAATTGGGGATGGGGAGCATTTTGAGTTGCCTTTATCTACAGTGGTACGAAAAAACTGGTGCAGTCGTCGCAAGGACAGCCGCACCAGCCTAGGCCTTCAAGAGCAAGATTTAACTCCCGCAGGATTACAGCTCCGGCAGATACTTCTTCTTGAAGGTCTCGTAATGCGCTTTCAGTGCAGCATCACCTGATTTCAGCAGGTCCTCAACCCAGTCGTCAATGCAGATGCAGTGGATTCTTTGCTGAATCTCCGCAGGACATTTTTTCTTTGCCGACTCCACCGCTTCTTTCAAGTCCTCCCGGAATTTTGGGAACACGAAGAACACAGTATGCTGATGGGTCCCAGCATAAAGGATGTTCCGCCACAGCTGGTAATCTGCGGCAAAGGGCTCTTTGTCAATGCTTATACCGTGCTTCGCCAGCCTGTCCTTGTAGATTGTCTCGAATTTCTCCTGATGCCGCTCGTCGTCCTTCATGACAGAAAAGTCTGACTCGGAATACTTGAACTCAAAGGACAGGATTTCCCCAGTATCGGTGGTGCAGTAGAAGTCGAACTGGGTTCTGTCGTTTTCATCCACAATCCTTTCAAAGGTCTGCTCTTCAAGCTTTGCTCCACCCACTGCATCAGGACAGGATTTCTTGATGTACTCCAGCAGTATGCCCCTTTCCTGCAGGGGAACCATAAAATTGAGGCACATGGCCTGGGAGGAATTCAGATGGCCGAAGGCCGGGTGCAGGGGAATTGAGTCTGCCTCTTTGTTTAGGGCATCACTGAAAGATCCATCAATAAGATTCCTCTTTTCCTGTCCCACAGGCAGGATGTGGGCGTATTCATTGCACCGCCACACGCCAGACCTCTCAATCTTGAGGGTGCCCTGCTTGTAGCCCTCCAAATGCTTCAGCAATGTACCCCGCTTTCGGTTCCATTTCTTGTAGCGCTCAATCCAGTTGGGATTCAAATCCTCCAGCTTCAGCTCCTTCAACTCAATCTCGTTGCCCTCAATCATGTTGGGGACATTCAGCTTGAAGTACTTGCCATCCTGCTCAACCATGTAGGAAGAGGTCTTTGTTCCTGATGCAATCTTCATCAGCACCTTGCACGTTGCCATAGTTAGCCTCCTTTGACGATAAAATCAATCTCCAAACAGGATACCAGCATGAACACAACTGTTCAATACTAGCATCCTGTTTTACCCAAAACTGATGGGTGGCTTATTCCCCAACAAGTCCAAGCACAACTGGAGTTCCAGAGTAGCCTGTTCCGGCGGCCACAACCACAGTCAAAGGTGTCTCTATCGTCTGACCCAGCAGTGACGTTACTCCAGCATTGATAATCTCTGCCTTTACCTGCTGGCTTGCATAGCTGACAATGACGGAGGAACTCCGGGACGAAAAGAAGAAGCCATCGCCATATTCAATTGCAGCATAGGAGCCGCCGTACTGAACCACAAAACCAGAGATAAGATAGGCGTGGCCTGGCTCCAACGCACCATTCGTAAAAAGCTTGCAGCTGAGCTCGTCCTCTTCGATTCCGTGGAAGGTATAGCCCTTGGCAAGCTGCCTTCCTCTGGCATTCAACTGCTCGATTTTTTCAGCTTTGGCCCTTTTTTCAGCCTCTTCCTGAGCAATCCTTTCGGCTTCTGCAGCTGCCTCCTCTGCGGCTTGTTCTGCAATGGCCGCATCTATTTCCTCTTGGGTTGGAATTCCCTCAATCTTATGCAGAATTACCTTTCGAGTATAACCATTCCACCAATCTCCTTCTTTTACACCATACACCCAGAACTTATATTTACCATTAAATCTCTCATCAGTCTGTACGGAATCCATTCTATCTGCAAAAGTTGGATCTATTTGAGCCATTTCCTTAAAACAATCTGTAACATCGATGCTCTGTTCCCGACCATCACGTACCCTACGATCATTTATTCCTACGACAAGTTTTGTAACTCCATTCTCGTCTTTTGTCTCGGCACTCACTATGTAGACATCAGCAATAATGCATCCTTTTCCTGTCCAGAAGAGTGACGAATACCCATCATATTGTGACATAATGTCACAATAGTCCTTGGCATCCATTTCCTGATACTCAATCTCCGCCGGGTCAATAGAATCTGTCGGAACAGAAGAACATCCCCATAAAAACAGGCTAAAACCCGCCACCAGCACAAGCCCCACCTTGCAAAAACCCGCATTCAGCTTACAAGTCATAATCCATATCCTCCATAATTCGATTTTGCACTGGAGAGAAGGCACAACTCCTCCCCCAAGATTGACCTTCGGGAAGCTAACTGGTATCCTATAGTCGCTACACAGAGGACGACAGATGACTCACCCGAAGGTAAAAATCAAATATGTTCTTTACTCATATTTGATTTTGCGATATGTATACCATGGTTTGATTCATTTGTCAACAACGATTAGAATTTTTGCAGGTGGAGACGATGAAGGCCATGGACATGACCCAGGAAGAATTGCAGCTACGTATAGAAGAGGGAATAAGCCGGCGGTATTCCCAGTTCGAGGGGCTTATCAACGGAGAGGAATTCCGCCCCTTCCGGGAGTTGTGCATGGAAATGGCCTCCAATCCTGAGCTTTTGGGACACGTGAAATTCTGCAACGACCTCTTCCACATCCCCCCGGTCAAGACCTTCCTGCTGTACTACCGGGAGCGGCTCCAGCCACTGGTGGACAGCAGCCTGCGAGGACTCAGCGGGGAGGACATGGAAAACAGGACCAGGATGCTCAAGCGTTCCATGGGAGCCTTCTGGGGAGCCGTCTTTAAAGGGGCCCTGGGCTACCAGACCTCCCAGACCGTCACCGTCTCCCTAAAAGCCCCCCTCCCTGTCTCCACCGCCAGCTACTTTGTCCTGACTGCGGAGGGGTGAGAGGCTAAAACAAGTCTGAGTGAGTGCCAGTACGAGAAAGCTCCAGAATGAGTGCTTCCTCATTTATAGAATAAATCAGAAGCCAGTCTGGCTGAATGTGACATTCCCGATGCTTCGCCCAATCTCCTGTCAACTGATTCCTTGTGCCGTGCCGGTAGTGGCTCTTGCCGGAGCAGTTTGTCCAGAACTTCAATAAAAAGACGCTCGTCTCTGCCCCGTCGCAAAGCCAATTTGTAGTCTTTCTTAAATTGCGTGGAATACCGTGGCCTAAGCATGGAGGGAATCCATCAAGTCCGATACGGAGTCAAAGACTGGACTCAGGTTCTTTCCCTCTTCCGTCTCCTTCAAAACCCTTGCCGTAAGCTCATTTGGAGTGCTGTACCCTATCTCAAAGGGTATTTTCCTTTCCCGAATGACTTGCTTGAGAAAAACATTTATTGCGCTTGTCATAGAAAGCCCAAAATCCTCAAAAAGACGTTCTGCCTCCCGCTTTGTCTCCAAACTCGTGCGAATATTTATCGTTGTCATTGACATAAGACACCTCCAGATGCCATTAAATATGATACATTGTAATGCAAAATGCAACATTTTTACGTAATCAATGACCAAATTGGAACAAGCCCTTTAATCTCCAGCCCGCCATTGCCAGCCGGAGCCGTTCCCGCTATACTGATTGCAGGAGGATGTACACCCCCGTTCAATCCGAAATATCCAAGACGATTTATTGACTATGCACAAACAGTG
>CAMGSV010000062.1 GCA_946061495.1 uncultured Spirochaetales bacterium
TAACACTGGGGAATTATATTTTACAGGTTGCCTTCTTTCACCTCATTAATGTTCTCAGCAAACTTTCCCTGTATGACTTGAACACCATCCATATCCTTGCAACCCGGATGCTGGAGCGGCCAGAAGGGGAATAAGACACCCTCCTCCCCTCCCTTGAGGAATACCGCCCTTCGTGGTATACTGTTCCCCTGTCCAAAATGAGGACAATTTCAGTTTTTGTAGAGGAAAATCATGGCTAAATATCCCTTTGAATCCATAGAGTCTAAATGGCAGGCCTATTGGGAAAAAAACAAGACCTTCAAGGTGACGGAGGACACGAAATTCGAGCCGTCAAAGCGGCGCTACGTGCTGGACATGTTCCCCTATCCCTCCGCCCAGGGACTCCACGTGGGGCATCCCGAAGGCTACACTGCCACCGACATCTACTGCCGCTACCTGAGAATGCGGGGCTTCAACGTATTGCACCCCATGGGATACGATGCCTTCGGCCTGCCTGCCGAGAACTACGCCATCAAGACGGGAACCCATCCCGCTACCACCACCAACGCCAACATCGAGCACTTCACCCAGCAGATCAAGGCCCTGGGCTTTTCCTACGACTGGGACCGCTGCGTCTCCACCTGCACCCCGGACTACTACCACTGGACCCAGTGGATTTTCCTTCAATTGTACAAGAAGGGCCTTGCCTACGAGGCCGAGACTCCCATCAACTGGTGTCCCAGCTGCCTCACGGGCCTTGCCAACGAAGAGGTGAAGGAGGGCCGCTGCGACCGCTGCGGCACCGCCGTCACCAGAAAGACCATCCGCCAGTGGATTCTGAAAATCACCGCCTATGCCGAGCGCCTGCTGGATGACCTTGAGGGATTGGACTGGCCTGAGTCCGTGAAGCTGATGCAGCGAAACTGGATTGGCAAGAGTGAGGGCGGAGAGGTGTCCTTCAAGATTGCCGACGAGGCGGGAAATCCCACGGAACAGGAGCTTTTAATCTACACCACCCGGGCCGACACCCTCTACGGAGCCACCTACATGGTCATGGCACCGGAGCATAAGCTGGTAGCCTCCATCACCACCCCAGAGCAAAAGGCCGCCGTGGAGGCATACATCGATGCCGCCGCCAAGAAGAGCGACCTGGAGCGCACCGATCTGGCCAAGGACAAGACTGGTGTGTTCACCGGCTCCTACGCCATTAATCCCGTCAGCGGGACACGGATTCCCATCTGGATCTCCGACTACATTCTGGTGTCCTACGGAACAGGTGCCATCATGGCGGTCCCCGCCCACGACCAGCGGGACTGGGACTTTGCCAAGGAATTCAACCTGCCCATCCTGAAGGTGGTGGCCTCCAAGGAGGAGGTGGCCTCCCTGGCAGAGGGCGACCAGAAGGCGGGAGCCGCAAAGCTTTTGGCTGCAGCCAAGGACAGCGCCGCCTACCAGCAGCTGGTGGCCGCCCATCCAGAGGTGTTCAATGTGGCCGCCCAGTGCACCGCCGCCGACGGATACACCATCAACAGCGGGGACTTCACCGGCATGGCCACCTCCGACACCATTCCCGCCATCATCAGCTGGCTCACCCAGCAGGGAATCGGCAAGAAGGCGGTGAACTACAAGCTCAGGGACTGGGTCTTCAGCCGCCAGCGGTACTGGGGCGAGCCCATCCCCCTGGTCCACTGCGAAAAATGCGGCTGCGTTCCCCTGTCAGAGGACCAGCTGCCCCTGAAGCTGCCGGAGGTCCAGACCTACCAGCCCACCGGCACCGGCGAGAGCCCCCTGGCAGGCATCGAATCCTGGGTGAACTGCAGCTGCCCCAAATGCGGCGGGGCGGCACGGCGGGAGACAAACACCATGCCCCAGTGGGCAGGCTCCTGCTGGTACTACCTGCGGTACCTTGATCCTCACAACGAGAAGGAATTCGCCTCCCAGGCCGCCGTGGACTACTGGATGCCTGTGGATCTCTACGTGGGCGGTGCCGAGCACGCCGTGCTCCACCTGCTCTACGCCCGGTTCTGGCACAAGGTGCTCTTCGATCTGGGACTGGTGAACACCAAGGAGCCCTTCCAGCGGCTGGTGAACCAGGGCATGATCACCTCCTTTGCCTTCCAGCGGAAGAACAAGACCCTGGTTCCCACCGATGCCGTGGAGGAGACCTCCCCCGACGTGTTCATCGAAAAAGAGACTGGAGAAAAGCTGGAGCGGGTCATCGCCAAGATGTCCAAGTCATTGAAGAACGTCATCAATCCCGACGATGTCATCCGTGACTATGGTGCCGACTCGGTGCGCATGTACGAGATGTTCATGGGGCCCCTGGAAGTCTCCAAGCCCTGGAACACCAACGGCCTCATCGGCATCCACCGCTTCCTGGAGAAGATTTGGGCTGTCTCCGAAAAACCCCTGGTGGATCTAGACATGGAAGGTCAGCTGGAGGCCAGGCTGGCGGAGCTGCGTAAGCTCTACCACAAGACGGTGAAGAAGGTGAGCCAGGACACGGACACCCTGAATTTCAATACCGCCATCAGCCAGATGATGATCTTCATCAACGAGGCTGGACGCATGGAGACCCTGCCCAAAGCCCTGTGGAGCGGCTTTGTGAAGCTCCTGTCCCCCTACGCCCCCCACTTGGGCGAGGAGCTGTGGGAAAAGCTGGGCAACACCGACACCATCGCCTACCAGCCCTGGCCCGAATATGACGAGACCCTGTGTCAGGACGACAGCTGCACCATCGTGGTTCAGGTGAACGGCAAGAAGCGGGGGGAATTCCAGGCTGCCATGAACACGGACAAGGCTGAGCTAGAAAAGCAGGCTCTGGCCTGTGAGTCCGTCATCAAATTTATGGACGGCAAGGCACCGATCAAGGTGATTGTTGTTCCCAACAAGCTGGTAAATATTGTCGTAAAATAAGCACAACAGAGGCCCTGCCCCCTCGTCCTTGTCTGGCAACGGACAGGCAGGGGCAGGTTGGGCTCCACCCCGCCCCCCCTCAGCGTCTGGAGGACATCATGGAAAAAACGACACCTGCTTCTGAGCGTGAACCATCCTCACGGCTGCGGCTCATCACCCTGGCCGGCTGGATTGCCCTGCTGGGCAACCTGCTGCTGGCAGTGATCAAGCTGGGGGCGGGCATTGCTTCCGGCAGCCTTGCAGTGCTGGGAGACGGCCTTGACTCCGCCACCGATGTCAGCATCGCCTGCATGACCTTGATTGTCAGCAAAATCATCCAGCAGCCCTCGGACAAGGAGCATCCCTGGGGCCATGGACGGGCGGAGACAACGGCCACCATGGTGGTGGCCTTCATCATCTTCTATGCCGGAATGCAGCTATGCCTCTCCTCCGGCAAGCACATCCTCGATCTCTTGTCAACCAACAGTCTGTCCCATAATCCCACTCAGGAAAATAGCCTTTCCGGCGGAATCGCCCTGACAGCCACCACCATTTCCATTGCCGGAAAGCTCCTGCTGGCCTGGTGCCAGCACCGGCTGGGGAAAAAGTCCGGCAGCATGATGGTGCTGGCAAATGCCAGGAACATGGCCACCGACAGCATCATCTCCATCTCCGTGCTGGTGGGGCTGGCTGCCGCCCAGTTGCTGAAGCTGCCGGTGATTGATCCTGTGGTGGCCTTTCTGGTGGGATTGTTGGTGCTGAAGAATGCCGTCTCCCTCTTCATGGAGATGAACCTGGAGCTCATGGACGGCAACCAGAACAAGGAGCTGTACAGGACCCTTTTCGCTGCAGTGAGGACAGTGGAGGGGGTATCAAATCCCCACCGTGTCCGCATCAGGAAGATTGCATCCCGCTGGGACATCGACATGGACATAGAAGTGGATGCCTACATCAGCCTCCACGATGCCCACGAGCTGGCGGAACAGGTGGAAGCGGCTGTCCGGCAGGCCATTCCCGATGTGTACGACATCATGGTACACATGGAGCCCGAGGGGCACAGCAGCCACCATCCAGAAGAACAGTACGGCCTTTCCGAATCAGACCTTTAAGCTGTAGCCACGAGCTGAAAACAGGATTATCGAGAGATGAAAAGAATCCCTGCAAAACATACGCCTTGCAGGGAAGGAAACCATTTACTGCACTGTCCGCCATGCGTGGATGAACTCCAGCATAAACTGCTGCACGTCGGAGAACCACTTCCGCTGGAACTCCACCGCCTCCACACCGATGTAGCGGTAGTGCCAGCACTCCCAACGATAGCCGGTGACATCCTCGTAGCCGTCGGGAAAGGACAGGGACCAGCCGTAGGTGCCAGCGTTGGCAGACAGCCACCTGCCCTGCTTTGTCTGGGCAAATTCATCGGTGATGGACCCAAAATCCACCGCCACCCCCAGCTGGTGCTGACTGGCTCCCGGCGGAGCGGACTCCCGGTCTGCCACCGCCTTTCCCAGCTGGCGAACGTTGCGCTCATACAGATTCTTCTGGTAGTCGTAGGAGCGGTAGGTGGAGCTCACCACCAGATTGATGCCCTCCTTCTTGGCGGCGGCGGCCATTTTCCGCAGGCCTGCCTCCACAGGCGTCCGCAGGGAAAGGTCGTTGCGGTTCAAAAGATAGAAGTCATTGGGTTTCAGGGCCTGTATGTCGGCAGGAACAAAGTCCGCCGCCAGATAATGCTGCTTGTCCACCAGTGTCAGCAGGTCCTGGGTATCCGCCGCAAGCACACGGTTCAAGTCAGCCAGGAACTCCTCGGGGCTACCGTTCACAATTCCGTCCCGAGTGCGCTGGGACAGGGCGGCAAAGACACGCTGCAGCTTCTGGATGTCCGAGGAAAGCTGATTCAAACTGGCGGCGGCCGTAGATTCTTCCGCCCCACTTCCATTCTGGACAATGGGACGCCCCCGCTGACAGGCGACAGATGAAATGCAAACCACTGCCACCAGCATGATACCTATCAATCTCTTCAATTAGATTACCTCCGTAACACTGTAGATGATATTGAACATATCGACAAATCCCGTGGACTCCAAAGATTTTCTGGCACTGGAGGATGGGTTCATGATATACAAGGTCCGTCCATACTCCTCCCCCAAGGTGCTTGACCCCAAGATTACGCTGAGACCGGAGGAATCCATGGAATGCAAGCCGGACAGGTCCAGCACCAGATTGTTTTCCTTCACCAGGGAGAACGCCTTCTGCTGCAGCTCCGTAAAATTGTAGGAGTCCAGCACCCCCGTCAACTCCAGCAGAAAGTAGTTGGCTCCCTTCTTCTCTTGAATCTTAAGCTGTTCCATTCGCTCCCTCCTTGTCAGCAAAAACCTTCATGGCAAGACAGGTGATATCCGCCTCCTGTTCCTTCGAGGTGAACTCCTTCAGGTTCTCGCAGGTGAACTGGATTATCTTGTTGGAGGAATAGCTCAGATTGTCCATAATGGACCGCTGGATACGGGCCTTACCGAAGGCCTCTCCACGGAGGGACAGGGACTCAATCATTCCTTCGGTACAGGCAAACACCAGATCACCGGGATTCAGCTTTATTTTCTTGACTTTCAAGTATGGACCAATATCTGGTACAAAGCCCAATACTCGGCCATCACCCTGAATCTCTATGACATTGTTGTAGGACTGGGTGTAGAGCATCAGGGTGGGAACACCGCAGTTGATGTAGTACATGATGTTGTCTCCCAGGTCCAGCAGGGCAAAGACACCGGCAAAATAAGTTCCTCGTGGCAGATTGAACCGGATGAAGTGATTGATTCTCTGCACCAACTCCTTGAAGTCATGAATCTCCACCAGGAATGAGCGCAGAATGGACTTCATGATCACCATGGACATGCTGGCAGTGATGCCACGGCCACTCATGGAACCCAACACCATGATGTGGCGGGTGTCGGTGAGCCTGATGAAATCGATGAATTCTCCGCCAATGTTCCGGGCGGGGCTCATCAGGTAGCCCACGTCCACCTTGGGATTGCGGATGAAGTCCATGTTCTCCTGGATAGAATGGATGATTTGGTCGGACATCCTGATCTCACGGTTGATGGTACCGATGACACCCTCGTTGGCAACGCTGTTCATGTAGTATCCCACCATAAAGAAATAGGGATACAGCTTGGTGAAGACATTGTAGTCATAGGAGGTGTAGTCGTTGCCCAGCCGCTTCTCACCCAGCAGAACAAAGCCGAACACACGGTATCCTTCTGCCAACAGAATGCAGACCTGGGCATCGCTCTTCTCGAAAAGCTCACTCAGGCCGGCCTTTGCACCAGCCAGGGCGTGGTGGGTTTCCAGCTGGTTCTTCATGGCTACCTGCCGTCCCCCTCCAATCATCACGTCAAAAGCCGGATACTCCAGGGGCAGACTCTTGATGGATGGGAAGGAACTGTAGACGCTGGCATAACTATTCCCGTCATTTATCAGGATATTGATGCCTGTGGACTTGATTTCCTCAGAGAGAATGGTGTCCACCTGGTTGCCAAAATTTTCCAGAGAAAGGTTGTAGTCCAATCCAGCAAGCTTTTTTTCCAGCTCCTTTTCGTATCCGATGGTAAAGGACAGATTTCTCTTGGAAAAAACCTTCGGTAGGGAGTGGGTTCTGATGAAGATCAAGGTGAGGGAAACCGCCAGGAATGCCACAACCAGCCAGGGATACTCCTCTCGATACTGCAGAGCAAAAACAGTCACTGCACTGAGGTAACAGGCTGGCAGCACGTGGAGCCAGAAAATCTGCAGTCCCCTGGCCATAAAAGACTTGATGTCAAACAGAACATAGATTTTTGTCGCCCAGAAGGATAACATCAAGGCAAGGAAATAGCCGTAGGATTTCAATGAATAAAACAGCGGAACAACCTTGGAGGCATAGGTAAAGGTTGAGTAGGATACAGCGATGACCGCCAAGGCCAGCAGATTCACCACCAGCCGTTCCCTGGCAAGCCGGGTTCTTGTATTGTCGGGCCGAACGATGATATACAATGCGGTAATACCAGGCCAAACATAGTGGTACAGTATTTCCCAGATATGCTTCCAGCGATAGTCGGTGAAGAAGGTGGTAAGATACTGTGTGTACAGAACGAGACCTATCTCAGGAGAAAAATTCACGTTCATAGAGCTGTGGAACACACTGAAACCGAGGGAGGCAGCAATCAGCACCTCCACCAAAACCAGAAGCTTGTGCTTCTTCAAGGCAGGGAACACCATGATGTTCACACAGAAATTCAATATAAAGAAATTTTCCAGAATCTCACTCATTTGAGCCAAAATATAGGTGATGGTGTAGTTGGAAAAATAATTTACCATCACAAGGCTCAGGAAGTTACAAAGAGAATAGGCAAAAAGCAGGAGCATACTGTTCACCATAATTCCTTGATCACGCTTTCCTTTATCAACACGATAGGAGAACGCAACTAAAAAAACAGTCAACAATCCCACAAGAATTACGTATACCATCAGCCTTCAACCTTTGCCACCAACATGGTAACATCATCACGAAGATGAGCATTACAATAGGACATCACCAAGCCAGCAATGTCGTTCACAAAATTGCTGGCGGACTTGTTGGCACTATTCTTAATTGTACCGAGATAGAGATCCGTGGTACCCAGCTCCACACCATCCTTGTCCATGGCCTCGGAAACACCATCGGAGGCCATCAGAATCAAGTCTCCACGGAACAATTTCTGCTCCGCCACCATCACGTCCTCAAGGTCGATGATTCCCACCAGGGAGCAGTTGGAGGCAAGGGACTTGATCCTGTATCCGTCGGGGGAACGGGTGACGATGATGGGATCCGACATGGAGGCGTTGATGTACCTGATGGACATCTTGTTGGTGTCAATGATACCGACAAAAAGAACGGTGTACTTGTCCTGGAGCTTCATGTTCTTGATGGCCCGGTCGATGGAATAGATCACACCCACCAGATCTTCCTTGTCCTGCACAATCTTGACGGTATTCAGCACCAGCCCCATGACCAGGGCGGCAGCCAGTCCCTTTCCAGACACATCTCCCAGCATCACCAGCGTCTTGTGCTCATCCAAGGGAAGCACCGTGTAATAGTCACCAGAAACATTGACCAGGGGGCGGAAATAGGAAGCAAGCTCCAACCGCTGAACCTCTGGCATCACCGTGGGAAGGAAGGCCTTCTGAACATCAGCCAGCATGGCCCACTCACGGGAAAGCTGGGTGATTTCAGTGAGATTGGAAATAATTGACTCCCTGTTCAAAAAGCGGACATACTCCTCAAAGAGGGTATCGTAAATAACCTTGTCAAAAAGGCGGGTATACCGACAGAAAACGTACAGGTGATGACTGCCAGACACCAGAAAGAAGCCACGGGTGGACTTGTATTCCGTGGTGAGTCCAAAGTTACTATCGAGGAAATAAATTCCATCGCTTTCAAGATCACCAAAGTTGATTCTCAAGATATCCATAGTCTCAGGTGTACAGGTCAGCTTGTTGGGACTATTATAGATAACATAATTGGTGGTATTGTCCACAAAGAGTACGGAGCAGTCGCCCTCCATCTCCAACACAGTTCCAAAGGCCGCAAAGAGATCCTCCAGAGAGTAGCAGAATCGCAGCTTCAAGATGAAGTCGGTAAGAATACCTGTTGTCCCCTCCTTGAGCACCTTGTCGTCTATCTTGGAGAAGAAATGCTTTGCCGCGGCCTCTCCCGTCAGCTGCATCGCAATAAAGATGAGAACAGAGCAGACAACAGAAAAGATGAAATGGCCAGAAGGCAGCAGAAAGAAGCACAGCAATATGAAAATAATGCCAACAATGCTGTCGATTACAAGCAAGCAAAGACACCGGCGGGTCTTGAGCATAGGAACTCCTCAGTGTAAGAGTCCATCCGTCACAGTGCAAGGGTGAAGAATGTTCTGCAATTATAACATACAATGTGAAAAAATAAAACCGTACAAGAAAAAACAGGAGAAAAGAAAAGGAGGTACTCTTGAAATTGGAGAAAATTGAAACAAAATCCCTCTGGACAAGGGAGCTCGCTTCAGCTGGCCAGAAGAACTTCCAGCCAGCATCAAATCCTAGCGCTCCAGCTCAGACAGGGCCTTGGGCAGGGGAGAATCGGAAGGCTTCTCAAGCTTCATAAATTCCTCCAGAAGCTCCCGCTGCTTTGAGGAAAGCTTTGTGGGAACCTCCACCAGCACCTTGATGTACAGGTCACCCTTCCTGCTGGTGCCGCTAAAGGGAACCCCCTCGTTCTTCAGACGCAGCAGCTTTCCGTGGGGGGTGCCAGCGGGAATCTTGAGCTTTATCTTCTTGTCATCCAAGGAGGTAACCTGAATCTCGGCACCAAGGATGGCCTGGGTGGCGGAAATGGGAACGGCGCAGTACAGGTCGTTGCCGCTGCGCTCGAAATACTGGTGGCGGGTCACGTGCACCACAATGATCAGGTCACCGGCGGGACCACCGTTTCTGCCGGCATCACCCTGCCGGGGGATGGTGATTCGCTTGCCGTTGTCGACACCTGCGGGAATCTGGATGTTGATTTTCTTCCGCTTGGGCTGAAGGCCGGAGCCTCCGCACACCTTGCAGGGGTTGTCGATGACGGAACCTTCTCCGCCACAGGTGGGGCAGGTCTGGGCAAAGGCAAAGAAGCCTGTGTTCTTACGAACCTGACCGGAACCACCACAGGTGCCGCAGGTCTTTCGTTTGGCACCAGCAGCACCGCCACTGCCATTGCAGGCTTCGCAGGCCTCCGTGTGCTGGAACTGCACCTGCTTCTCGATGCCGTACACCGCTTCCTTGAAACTTATCTCCATGTCATAGCGAAGGCTGGCACCCTGATTGGGGGCATCGGGGGAACGGCGGCGGCCACCACTGCCTCCACCACCTCCAAATATGTTGCCAAAGAGGCCGCCCAAGTCAAACCCCTCAAAGAGGTCGCTGAAGTCGGCATAGGCGTGGGAATACCCACCGCCACCGCCGCCCATACCCTCAAGGCCTGCAAAACCGTGCTGATCATAGATTTGTCGTTTCTGCTCGTCGGAAAGAATCTCGTAGGCCTCAGTAGCCTCCTTGAATTTCTCCTCCGCCTCCTTGTCTCCCGGATTCTTGTCGGGGTGGTACTGGACAGCCAGCTTCCGGTAGCCCTTCTTTATCTCATCCTTTGTAGCGTTCTTCTGGACTCCCAGAACCTCGTAATAATCCCGCTTCGCCATTACATTGCCTTCCGTATGGCCTGTGCCTCCTCATGGAACCAGCACAGGTTGTCAGTAAAAAATAAAATGCCGCCGTCGTAGAGGAACGGCGGGGAATGACAGGTTGAGGCGGGGATTCTGCCTAGCAGCCAAGCTTCCACCTGCACCTGCCTCACAGAACCGTCCCGCCTCTCCATCTTGTGGACTTACTTGTCGTCGTCCACAACCTCGTAGCTTACATCCTCAGCAGTACCCTTGTTGGGGCCTGTTCCACCGGCATTTCCAGCGGCGCCGCCCATATCGGGACCTGCACCACCCATGTCGGAGCCAGCGCCAGCTCCAGCGGCCTGCTGCTGCTTGTACACTTCCTCGGCAATCTTGTAGGAGGCCTGCTTCAACTCTTCAGTCTTGGTCTTGATCTCCTCAACATTATCTCCCTCAAGGGAACGCTTCAGGGCGGCAATGGCATCGTCAATCTTCCGCTTGTCGGCACCATTTACCTTGTCGCCCAGCTCGCCCATGCTCTTCTCGGTGGCGTAGACCAGGGAATCCGCCTCGTTGCGAACCTCCACCTTCTCACGCTCACGCTTGTCTGCCTCGGCGTTTGCCTCGGCCTCCTTCACCATGCGGTCAATCTCGCTGTCGCTGAGACCACTGGAGCTTTCGATGCGGACAGACTGCTCCTTGCCAGTGCCAAGATCCTTGGCGGAAACATGGACGATACCGTTGGCATCGATGTCGAAGGTAACCTCAATCTGAGGAACACCACGGGGGGCGGCAGGAATTCCCACCAGGTCAAAGCGACCCAGAGTGCGGTTCTGGTTGGCCATCTCCCGCTCTCCCTGCAGCACGTGGATGGAAACAGCAGTCTGACCGTCGGTGGCAGTGGAGAAGATCTGACTCTTGCGAGTAGGAATGGTGGTGTTGCGGGGAATGAGCTTGGTGAACACGCCGCCCATGGTCTCAATACCCAGTGAAAGAGGCGTCACGTCCAGCAGCAGCACATCCTTCACGTCGCCCCCCAAGATACCACCCTGAATTGCGGCACCAACAGCCACCGCCTCATCGGGGTTCACGCCCTTGGAGCCTTCCTTGCCGAAAAGCTCCTTCACCACCTGCATGACCTTGGGCATACGGGTGGAGCCACCAACCAGCAGCACTTCGTCAATCTGGTCGGCGGAGACACCGGCATCCTGCATGGCCTTGCGGCAGGGCTCCTTGGTGCGCTCCAGCAGGTCCTCGGTCATCTGCTCGAACTTGGCGCGGGTCAGGGACTTCTGCAGGTGCTTGGGTCCAGAGGCATCGGCAGTGATGAAGGGCAGGTTGATCTCGGTGCTGGCCACAGCGGACAGCTCTATCTTTGCCTTCTCGGCGGCCTCACGGAGACGCTGCAGGGCCATGCGGTCCTGGGACAGGTCGATTCCAGAATCAGCCTTGAATTCGTCGATGAGCCAGTTGATGATGCGGCGGTCAAAGTCGTCGCCTCCCAGGTGTGTGTCACCGGCGGTGGACTTCACCTCAAACACACCGTCTCCTAGCTCCAGGATGGAAATATCG
>CAMGSV010000063.1 GCA_946061495.1 uncultured Spirochaetales bacterium
CACTGTTTTTTTCTTCTACAGTACTCTTTGGACAAAACCATTTCAGCGGCTTTGCTGGTGTTGCAGGGAACGTGGGAGCTGGTGATGATGATAAATTCCACCTGACAACCGATGCTTTTTTTGCCGGACAATTCGACCTGCGAGGGATTGTGCTGCTGAGGGCAGGTGCCACTGTCCGTACTAGTAACCTGTTTTCCAGCGAGGTTTTCAACAGGGTTCCTGCAAGTTTTACCTTGGATGAATTGTCTATAACTGCAAGGTTCCCCTGTTGCCATGCCACTCGCTATGTTTCCCTCTTCGCCGGAGAATACGAATCTATTGGCTCCGATACATTCCTACGTCGACATTTTGGTATTCTGCCCACTGGGGCTCGATTTTTGGAAAAACGGACTGGGTTTGTAGACACTCCAATCCACACCTACTCCAATCTGGGAGCGTCATATATCCTCAAACTGAAAACACCCCAAGCATTTGGTCTCTATTTTTATGCAAATGAACGAGACACACAAACACGAGGAAGCGTCGACCTGCGGTTTGCAGGGGTTTTCCCCATAGTGACACTTGACTTTAGCGCTGGCATCGGATTTCCCATAAAAACGAAAGAACCAGAGGATAAAACCTCCAATCCTGTGACAAAAAGTATAGAATTTCATGGGGGATTCTCAACTCTTATCGGGGACCATCACACCGCATCACTCTTCCTTCAACTGGGAGTCACCAAGGCCATCCTCAATCCAGCAGAAACAGAAAAAGCCCTACAGCTTTCTGATACATATTTTTTGCTTGAGCCACGTTTTAAGGCGAAGTCCATGAATTTTCACTTCGCATTGTTCAACCTGCCTAAAGAAACCGTCCAAGATTTGTTCTTCATATCCAATTCGGTGGGCTGCAATTTGGCGATTTTTGCAGACAACATCTATTCAGGAGTACACAACATTACATTCGGCGCTCATATCACGGTTTCTGCAAAGGATATTTCTCTAGACAATTTCAATAGCCTCACGGACAAAAACCTTTCTTTCAGGGTATCACCCTTTGTTGAAACACCCCTTCATAACGGTACTTTGATGAGTCGCTTGACCATGGACTTCATGGAAATCACAAGGCTTCATAAAACTATGAAGTTTACCGTGGGATATAAGACGAAACTATGAGAACACTGTTAGCAATCCTCCTCTGTGCCAGTGTCATTCCGTATACTCTGTGGGGGCTCAATTTATGCGGTTCGATTCATGTGGACACTTTCGGACAAGAAGTTTCTGTTGGCACGTCCTTTTCAGCAGAAGAGCATCTTTTGAAAAAATGAAGGTTCATGCTAAAGCCGAATATTTGACAGCACAAGCCTATGACATCCAAACGCTCGTTTCAGGAAAACTGTCAATTTTCACTATCGGAGGGGGCTTTGCACTAGAACTTGACAACACACAGACATATTCTGCCATTCCCGGCATCAGCCTGTTGACAGGAATTCAGATAACCAGAAGGCTGGGTATGGAACTTTCCGGTACTATATCCCTCAAACCAGAGAACATCTTGAAGCTATCCGGCTTGAAAGCAAGTGGAAAAATCACATACACCACTGACAATGCCAATGCTTGGATTCAATATACCATACAAGGAGCAGAGGCACGTGGTTTCATCCATAGGCTGGCTACAGAAGTGGAGGCATTCGAGAAAGGATTCCCCTTTGCCCTACTGCTTGGTGTCGGGGCGGATTCTTTTATAATACAGCCAGACCAACAAGACTTGAAGGTGAATGTGACAGGAGGGTTCCTAATTCCCACCATGAAATACGGAACCTATTTTGCCAAGACCAAGGTGGAAGTCTTGAGCCACCAGGAAGGCATTGGCACCCCCTTTGACATTGCAGTGGGAGCGAGATTCAGTCTCTAGTCTGACAGATAGAAGCAAAAAAAGAGATGGTGCAATCCATCTCTTTTTTTTGCCCAGACAACGCATCAGCCGGCTGGGGCGGCATCCTGTCGGAAGGCTACAGCTTGAGGCTGGCAAGACGGCGGCATGCCTCCTCCACGGCGGCGCGGTGGCCGAAGGAGCTGAAGCGGATGAAGCTTTCTCCTGCCGGACCGAAGCCGGAGCCGGGGGTGGTGACCACGTGGCACTCCTCCAGAATCTTGTCGAACATGTCCCAGCTCTTTTTGCCAGGGAAGCGGACCCACAGGTAGGGGGCGTTGCCCTGTCCGTAGACCTCTACACCGGCGGCACGGAAGTTCCCTCCCTCCAGCGCCTTTCTGATGAGGGCGGCGTTCTCCAGATAGAAGTCCGTCAGCTGCCGCATCTCCTGCACGCCCTCAGCATCCAGGGCAGCCAGACCACCTGCCTGGGCGATGTTGGAGGCCCCGTTGAAGAAGGTGTTGATGATGCGGGACCACAGGGCCTGGACGGGGGTTCCGTCGGCAAACCTCAGCTCCCTGGGCACGATGGTCCAACCTAGGCGGACACCGGTGAATCCGGCGGGCTTGGAGAAGGAGTTGATCTCTATGGCGCATTCCCTGGCTCCCTCCACCTGGAAGATGGACTTGGGCAGGGACGCATCCCGGATGAAGGCCGAGTAGGCCGAGTCAAAGATGATGATGCAGCCGTTCTTCCGGGCAAAGTCCACCAGCTGCTGCAGTTGGGCCCTGGTGGCCACCGCCCCGGTGGGATTGTTGGGGGAGCAGAAGTAGACGAGGCTGTCAGGCTTCACCACCGACAGGTCGGGGAAAAAGTCGTTCTCCGGCAGACAGGGCATGTACACAATGTCCTGGTAGCCAGCGGCGGTGGCAGGCGTCCTACCAGCGGCACCTACCATGACGGAGCCGTCCACGTAGACGGGGTAGGCGGGGTCCTGCACCGCCACGGACACCTGGGAGCCGAAAAGCTGCTGGATGCGGCCCACATCGCACTTTGCCCCGTCGGAGACAAAGACCTCATCGGCAGAGACAAGGCCATCGTAGAGGACGGCGGCAATCTTTTCCCGCAGGTCTGGCTCGCCGGCGCTGTCGTCGCCGTAGCCGCTGTAGCCCTCGGCTGTCCCCAGTCCCCGCACGTAGTCGGCCATGGCGGCGGTGATGTGGGGGGTGAGGGGCTCAGTGGTGTTGCCGATGCCCAGGCTGATGAGCTTGGCATCAGGGTGGGCGGCGGCATACTCACGGCGGCGCTTTCCAATCTCCGGAAAGAGGTAGCCGGGAGCCAGGTTGTCGAAATTGGGGTTTCGTTGAATCATTTCATTTCTCCATAAATAGTTAGATGTCAAGCAGAAGCTCGTCTATGGGCTTTCCGGCGGGAACCATGGGCAGCACCATCTCGTCGATGCTCATGGAGCAGTCGATGATGGCGGCCTTGCCGGACTCTGCGGCACGGTCGAAAGCGGCCATGAACTCCTCCTCGTTGGTGGCACGGCTTCCGGCAATGCCGTAGGCCTCCGCCAGCTTCACGAAGTCGGGACCAAAGTCCAGGGTGGTCTCGGAATAGCGCTTGTCGTAGAACAGGTGCTGCCACTGGCGAACCATCCCCAGGGTGCCGTTGTTCACCACCACGATGATGAGGGGCACCTGGTAGTGGGAGATGGTGGCCAGCTCGTTGCAGTTCATGCGGAAGGAGCCGTCTCCGGCGATGTGCACCACCCGGCGGCCGGGGTTGGCCAGCTGGGCTCCGATGGCGGCACCCGTTCCGTAGCCCATGGTTCCCAAGCCGCCGCTGGTAAGGAAGGTTCGGGGCTTGGCGAAGGGATAGAACTGGGCGGCCCACATCTGGTGCTGACCCACCTCCGTGGTGATGATGGTGTCGTCCCCCAGCCGTCGGTTGATGTACTCGAAGGCAAACTTGGGATGGAGCCGCGTCTTCTTGGAGTACATGGCGGGAACGTGCTGCTGCCACTGGCGGATCTCGTCATTCCACTCAGACACAGGCCGACTCTGGATCAGGGGCAGAAGCCGTGTCAGCAGCTCACGGACGGATCCCACCAAGGAGTAGTGGGCGGAAATATTCTTGTTTATCTCGGCGGGATCCACATCGATGTGGAGAATCCTGCTGTTGCGGGCAAATTTGGAGGAGTCCGAGATGACCCGGTCGGAGAAGCGTGCTCCCAGGGCAATCACCAGATCGGACTTGTTGGCGCCCGTGTTGGCGGCCTTTGTCCCGTGCATACCGATCATGCCGCAGCACAAAGGATGCCGGGAGGGAAAGGCTGACTTTCCCATGAGGCTGGTGGCCACGGGGATGTTCCGCAGCTCCGCCAGCTCCCGCAGCTGCTGGCAGGCATCGTCTATCACCACGCCGCCGCCAACATAGAGGAAGGGCCGCTGGGACTGGTTGATGATCTGGGCGATGGCAGCCACCTCATCGTCACTGGGGGAGGAAATCTTGGTGACACGGCGGATGCTGGCTCGTGCTAGGGAGGAGGGCTCCTCGCTGGCGAAGTCCACCACCGGGGGATTGTACTCGGCCACGGCGGCGGTGACATCCTTGGGAATGTCCACCAGCACCGGGCCGGGCCGGCCACTTTGAGCCACCAGAAAGGCCTCACGGATGGTGTCCGCCAGACGCTCCACGTCCCGCACGATGTAGTTGTGCTTGGTGATGGGCATGGTGATGCCGGTGATGTCAATCTCCTGAAAGCTGTCCTTACCCAGCAGGGGAGTGGTGACGTTGCAGGTGATGGCCACCAAGGGAATGGAGTCCATGTAGGCGGTGGCGATGCCGGTCACCAGATTGGTGGCGCCGGGACCGCTGGTGGCCATCACCACGCCCGTCTTGCCAGTGGAACGGCTGTAGCCGTCGGCGGCATGAGCGGCCCCCTGCTCGTGGGCGGTGAGGATGTGGCGAATCCTGTCCTTGTTCTTGTACAGCTCGTCGTAGACATTGAGGATGGCACCACCGGGGTAGCCGAACACCAGCTCCACCCCCTGCTCCACCAAGCACTCTATGACGATTCTGGCACCTGTGTATCTCATTGCAATATGGCTCCTTGGTCAGCAGAAGACACCAGCTTGGCGTAGCGGGCCAGGTAGCCCTCCGTCACCTTTGGGGGAGGACAAACCCAGGTGGCGCGGCGGGCGGCCAGCTCCTCGTCGGAGACCTCCAAGGTAATCTTGTAGCTGTTGATGTCCAGGGTAATCAGATCACCCTCCTGCACCAGGGCGATGGGGCCGCCGTCGGCAGCCTCTGGGGAGCAGTGTCCCAGGGAGGCACCACGAGTTGCCCCGGAGAAGCGGCCGTCGGTGATGAGGGCCACATCCCTGTCCATGCCCTGCCCCGCCAAAGCGGCGGTGACAGAGAGCATCTCCCGCATGCCGGGACCGCCCTTGGGACCCTCGTAGCGAACCACCACCACGTCACCCTTGTTGATTTTCCGCTCCTGCACCGCCTGGAAGCACTCCTCCTCGGAGTTGAACACCCGGGCAGGGCCGGTGTGGTTCATGAGCTCAGGGGCGCAAGCGGAGCGCTTCACCACCGTTCCCCTGGGGGCTAGGTTGCCGAAGAGGATGGCGATTCCGCCGTTGGGTGAATAGGGATCCTCGATGGGACGGAGCACCGCCGGATTGCGGTTGCGGGCATTGGCGATGTTCTCCGCCACGGTCTTCCCCGTGACGGTCATCAGGTCGGTGTGGATGAGGCCCTTCTTGTTCAGCTCCGCCAGCACAGCCTGCACGCCGCCAGCCTCGTCCAGGTCGTTCATGAAGCTGTGGCCAGCGGGAGCCAGGTGGCAGAGGTTGGGGGTCTTTTCGGAAATCTCGTTGATGAGGTGCAAATCCATCTTGACGCCCGCCTCATGGGCAATGGCGGGCAGGTGGAGCACGGTGTTGGAGCTGCAGCCCAGGGCCATGTCGGCGGCCAGGGCGTTCTCGAAGGCCCGCTGATTCATGATCTGGCGGGCGGTGATGCCCTTCTCCAGCATCTTCATGACAGCCATGCCGGCGTGCTTTGCCAGGGCGATGCGTGCGCCAGAGATGGCGGGGATGGTTCCGTTGCCGGGGAGCCCCATGCCCAGCACCTCGGTGACGCAGTTCATGCTGTTGGCGGTGAACATGCCGGAGCAGGAGCCGCAGCCGGGACAGGCGTTGTGCTCCAGCTCACACAGCTGCTCCTCGGTAATCTTTCCGGCAGTGACGGCACCCACCGCCTCGAACATATCGGAAAGGCTCAAGTTGCGGCCGCAGTAGGGGTTCCCCTCGTGGCAGCAGTCGGCGCCGGGCAGCTTTCCGGGCATCATGGGGCCACCGGAGACCAGCACCGTGGGCAGATCCAGGCGGCCGGCGGCCATCAGCATACCGGGAACCACCTTGTCGCAGTTGGGAATCAGCACCAGGGCGTCGAACTGGTGGCCACGAGCCACGCACTCGATGGAGTCGGCGATGAGCTCACGGGTCACCAGGGAATAGCGCATCCCCTCGTGGCCCATGGCGATGCCGTCGCAGACACCGATGGCGGGAAACTCGATGGGAGTTCCGCCAGCCATGCGGATGCCCGCCTTGACGGCCTCCCCAATCTTGTCCAGGTAGATGTGGCCGGGAATGATTTCGTTCTGGGCGCAGCAGACGCCCACCAGCGGCCGCTCCAGCTCCTCGTCAGTATATCCCATGGCCCGGAACAGGGAGCGATGGGGGGCACGTGCAAGCCCTTTCTTTGCGTTATCACTCTTCATGATAGCAACCTCACTTAATGGTTTGAAGTATAATTAAAGACATTCTACTTATATTATGGGTGCGGGTCAAGGTTGCTTCGGCTCCGCCCACCAACCGGTGGCCTTGGGGGCGGGAATGATGAGGGAACCTAAGGGGAGGGGAAGGGGTATCTGCCACTGCTATCGTTGCCGCTGTTGCCATCGTACTAGGCAACGTCACTGATGGTGTCGCTTCCGGCTTACTTGTACTTCCGTGCGTCTGTCCCAAGCTTGCCGCCACGGGCGGCAAGCTCCCGCTCCCCTCTCCTTATTCCCGCAAGGACAACTGAACCAATACCAACCCAGCTGCCAGAAAGCCAAAAACAATACAGGCTACTGGCTGGTATAGTTGTAATTCATTGTTGCACTGGTTAAGTTGTCATTAGAACTACCAATAGCAATCTGATTCCACTGTTCCTGAGACCCACGGTAATTTACCGTTTTTAGCCCGCTACAGTTCCAGAATGCCTCATCTTCAATGCTAGTAACCGACGATGGAATGGTCACACTGGTTAAGCTACTACAACCTCTGAATGCCTGCGACTCAATGGTGGTAACCCCTTCCGATATGATTATGCTAGTCAGGCCACTACAACCCCGAAATGCATCGTCTCAAATGGTGGAGACCCACGATGGAACGGTGATTTCTCCTGCGGCAGAGGGCCCGAGCAATCAAAGTGCTGTCAACATATAAAATACCATCCTTACTTGCATACCGATTGTTTCCCTCGTCAACAACAATAGACTTCAATGCAGTACAACCTGCAAATGCACGGTCATCAATTCTGGTGACCGACGACGGAATAACCACGCTGGCCAAGCTGCTGCAACCTCTGAACGCATCTCCTCCAATGCTGACAATCCCGCTCTTGCTCAAATCCAGATGCACCATTGCCTTGGGCTGACGTTCCTGTAACGCCAGCAAGGCTGTTTTCATCGCCTCTGTAGTTGTGCAGTCCTTCTGTACCACGACCGTGTAGGTCCCGCTTTAGTGATTCCAGCAATGTCTACCGCTGGGTTGCCGGAAGAAATCGTCTCGTGCACTGCCCCGTCACTGCTCCCACAGTTCCTGTTCATCTCCAGCTTGCAGCCAGACAGGGGCAGCAGAACCATGGCAATTACCAGCAGAAACAGCCCCGCCAGCACAAACTTCTTACTTTGTTTCTTCACAAAAAACTCCTTTTACGTATTTTATTTCCACCCAGCACACTGCCAGGATGAGCTACGGAAACCGATTGAGACGAAAAAGACCAGCGAAAAATCCCTGCCAAAGGATTTGCCGCCAGTCTCCATGCTCCACATGAATGTACTGTATTTGAAAGAATTTCTTCTATAAAATACTCTGAGTTTTGAGTTTTGAGCGGGATTGTATCCGAAGGAATTTATCTGTCAAGAGTTTTTCCGAGTTTTTTGCAGGAAAACTCGCTAAGCATTCCGAAGGAATGCGACGTGTCAAGGGATTTTCCGAGAAAAACACACCTTTTTTTGCTCCTGAATACATTTTTTCTCCCACGGACAATTTTGTTGCGGTTCGACGTTGTCCACCAACCCAATAAAAGGACTACATCTAACTTTGAGTAATTATAACGCATTCCTGCGGTTTATCCAGTATCTTGTAGGTGGAATCTTGGAAATGGGAAACCTTTTTTTACTGGGGAATTATATTTTATGGGTTGTCCAAATTCTTGTCTTACAACCATATATTATTATCTTCACGATTCTTGCAAATTGTGCGTGCAAATCGGCGAGGCAATATCGCACGATACTATAAAAAAACACAAAAAACAAAGAAAATCCCTGTCTACCCTTCACAAGTGACGCAAATAATTCTATAATGGAAGAATACTTTTAATTTTTCGAGGAATGGAATGATTATTTTGACATTGAACTGCGGTAGCTCCTCTGCTAAATATCAGGTGTATGATTGGAGCGAAAAGGATGTACTGGCTTCCGGCGTTGTGGAGCGGGTGACTCAGGACGGATCCGTCATTTCCCACAAGGCAAAGGGAAAGGATGAGTTTGTGAAGGAGCAGCCCTGCCCCACCCACAAGGAGGCCATCGAGCTGATTATCCAGACCATCACCGATGCCACCACTGGCGTCATCTCCGACATGAAGGAGATTGGTGCGGTGGGACACCGTGTGGTACACGGCGGCGACAAGTTCACCAAGTCCGTCATCGTGACTCCTGAGGTCATTGAGCAGTTCCGTGAGATTCAGGATTTGGCTCCCCTCCACAATCCCGCCAACATCATGGGAATCGAGGCTGCCCAGAAGGTGCTCCCCGATGTGCCCCACTGCGCCATCATGGACACCGCCTGGCACCAGACCATGCCCGACACATCCTTCATGTATGCCGTTCCCTACGAGTGGTACGAGAAGTATTCCGCCCGCCGCTACGGCTTCCACGGCACCTCCTTCCTGTACACGGCAAAGCGTGCCAGCGTCCTTTTGGGCAAGAAGCCTGAAGACACCAACATCATCATCGCCCACGTGGGTAACGGTGCCTCCATGTGTGCCGTGAAGAACGGAAAGTGCTATGACACCTCCATGGGACTGTCCCCCCTTGAGGGACTGGTGATGGGCACCCGTTCCGGTGACTGCGACCCTGCCCTGCCCTTCTACGTGATGAAGAAGACAGGCATGTCCGTAGCCGAGATGGATGCCGCACTGAACAAGAAGTCCGGCCTCATGGGAATCACCGGCGACCTCATCGACCGCCGTGACGTGCAGTCCGCTGCCGAGAAGGGCAACAAGAAGGCAAAGCTGGCCCAGGACATGGAGTGCTACCGCATGGCCAAATACTTCGGTGCCTACCTGGCGGCCATCGGCCCCATCGATGCCATCGTGTTCACCGCTGGTGTGGGCGAGTTCTCCGACGTGATCCGTGGACAGGTCTGTGCCGGACTGGAGCACCTGGGCATCAAGATTGACCCTGCAAAGAACAACCTGGCCCACACCCGCAACACCGAGCTGTGCATCAGCGCCGATGACTCCAAGATCAAGATTTTCGTCATCCCCACCGATGAGGAGCTGGTAATGACCGAGGATGCCTACGCACTGATGGCTGGCACCTACGATGTCCACACCAACTTCACCTACTCCTTCCAGAGCCCCGACTACGTGAACAAGGCTCGCGAGGCTGGCCTCCAGAAGGATTTGGCAAAGAACCCCGACCTGGCAAAGATCATTGCCAAGCCCCAGAGCTGCTAACCTCGGCTTGAGCCTTTTGTGAATATCTACGGAATTGGCAGAGCCATAGTAGATTATTACGTCGAGGGAAGCATTGACGACGGTTTCATGGAGTCGGCATTCAGCCGGCTTCCAGACCGTCTCCTTCCCTCAAAGATGGGCCTCCCCCTCCATGTGGAAGGGGAAGCCTTCTCTTTTGTCCTGGAATCCATGGCGGGACTTTCCCAATGCCGACTCCTGCGGGAGACGGGGGGCACCTGCGTCAACATCCTCAAAACCATCGCCACCCTTCCACAGAAAGACAAGGAGCCAGCTCCCTGCCATGGTAACAAAAGCCCCGGCTGCCGTTTTTCCGGCACCATCGGCACCCGCCCCCAGGCCCCCTTCCACGGCAACCTCTCGGACCAGGATTTTTTCCAGCAGCAGCTGTCAGACTACGGCATAGCATTGCACCTCCGCCAGCACAGTGGCGCCACCGGGCGATGTCTTGTGCTGCCAGGCTGCACCAAAGCCAGCACAATGAACCTGCCCCGGCAGTCCTGGCTGGCGCTGGCAAGTCCCGCCGTAGCCACGGAAATTCTCCCTGAACAGATTGAGTGGAACTGGCTGGCGGAATGCCAATGGCTTGTAGTGGAGGGAATGGAGCTGGACAAGGACTGGTTTGACCAGCTGCTGCATCAGTTCCAGGGAAAACTGGTGCTGGCCTGTGGCACCCCCTTCGGTGCCGCAAAGACCGCAGTCCGCATCAAGGAGCTGGCAGGAACAGGAAAACTGGTTCTGGTGCTGGCCAACGATGTGGAAGCACGGCTTCTGGAGCAGCATGGCGTTGCCATTGGGGAAACAAGCCGGAAGGAACCCATACGTTTCATCATTACCCACGGCTGCGGCGGCAGCAGTGCCTATTGTGACGGGGAGCGGCTTTTCGTATCGGCCCACCCCACCGTACACTGTTTGGATGCCACCGGTGCAGGTGATGTGTTCGGCGGAGCCTTTTTGAGCCGCCTCCCAGACGGAGAAAGCTGGCCAGCACAGGAGGACATCATTGCGGCCATGGAATACGCCTCCCACGCCGCCGCCAAAATCATCCAAGTGCCCCTGTGCCAAGCCCATCTCCTGACACAAGGAATCCAGAAGGCCCCTGACCTTCCATTCTAGAACAAGTTTTGGAGAACAGAAGGGGGCAATCCACGAATCAGCTTCTGAACAGGGCGCTTGCAGCAAGGCCAGCGGCGGCGGTATCTCCCACCAGTCGTTGTGCTAGCACCAGGGAAAATTCCTCGGCAGTACCGGGACCGGCGGCGGTAATCAGGTTGCCGTCCACCTCCACCCGACTGCCGGTGTAGGTGCAGCCTGCAGTGAGCTCCTTCCAGTCAGGGCCGCCCCACTGCTCCAGCTGTGCTTCCATGGTGGGATAGCAGGTGAATTTCTTTCCCTTTAGCAGCCCCAGCTTTGCCAGTGCCACCACCGGTGCGGCACAGAGGGCGGTTACCAGTCCAGCGGCGGCGGCCACGGCACCAATCAGCTGGCAGGCCTCCTGACATCCAGCCACATTGGCGGCGCCAGGCATTCCGCCGGGAACCACCACCACCTGCTGACCTGCCGTTGCAGTAAAACCTTCATCAGCCAGCACCTGTGCCACCAGCCTGTCTGCCACCACCGGAATGCCGTGGGCGCCCCGCACCGTCAGCTCCGGGCCGCAGGAAAGGGTCTCCACCGCCACATCAAGCCGCCGCAGATAGTCCACTGGGGTCAACGCC
>CAMGSV010000064.1 GCA_946061495.1 uncultured Spirochaetales bacterium
ATCAGCTTTGCTTGTATGAATGTTTTAGCTAAAATACGAAGGTACATTGATTATAAACTCTTTTCAAAAATTAGCAGCTTCAACAATAGCTACCATTAGTAGTGACATAGGAGCAAGCCAAAAGCTTGCCCAAAAGAGAGTCGGCAAAACAACAAATACCTATGTAACGAACGAAGTCTCAGGGGAAGAAAATGTCTAAATCATTCTTTAAATCTTTTTTAACGGTCATTCTTTGTTTTTTCTTCCTTTTTTCGTGTGATAAGCAAAAACAAGTCGAAAAGGATGCTGCCAAAGTTCGTACAGAAGAATATCGTTCAGTAACAATAATCAATAATCTTCCAGAAAAACTCGTAGAAGAATATATCCTCACAACCTATGATGGCGTAATGATAGCAAGCGCCAATCGAATAATTGTCGGAAATCATGTATTCAAAAATTTTGATAAGAACGAAGCCTACAAGGACGAGACCCGGTTCAAAATCACTCTGATTGATAGGTACGGTTTGAGATATGAAAAAATTTTTTCTGCTTCACAGATCGGTAATACTGATGTTGTTATAGATGAGTCAAATTATGTTAAACAGCCTGGTGATTGGAAAAGACAAGTCGAAAGGATGTTAAACTAACGGCAGATATTCGTCCGCTGCTCTAATATGAGCCTGTCCGAGGAATGGCAGAGCACTACTATAAATGAGCAGATTTGGAGGAAAAGCCCGACATCCAGCAGGAAATTGACGACAGCAAGCTGAAGTCCGCCAACTGAATTGCCCGCCGCCCCCTGTCCGCCCTCATTTTTTTCTGGGGCGGGCTGGCTAGAGCTCGAAAAGTCTCATCCCAGGTAGCTCCGCCTTCATCAACGTGAAATGGCGGTCATTTGTCCAAATCTCGGCATCCTCCCGCAGGGCAAGATACGCAATGATTGCATCTGCCATAGGAACGGAAAGTCCGCATCCTCTGAGACGAGCCAATAAAAGTCCCACCTGTGTCCAATCATCTTTGGTTAACTCCACATATCCCAAACCAGAAAGCATGGCTTGGATGGCAGCGCTATTTTTTTCATCCTTTGACCCATGCAATAATTCAGCATGAACAATCCCACAGGTTGCCACATCCTCATATAAAAAGACAGTGGCAGCTTCTGGAGTCGGGGCATTGAAAAAATCAATAAGGATATTGGTGTCCACAATAATCATATCCGGCTCATATTCCTGATTTTTTCCGCCTCGTCCTTGTCAAAATGCAGCTTTCCGATGGCATCAAAAAAAGCTTTTTTTGATGCAGGAATATCTTGGTCAGAAAAAAAAGTATTGCCGCCCTCCGATCGGGACACAATTTCCTGGTCAATCCTTTGCCGCAGCACCTTGAGCTGAAAAACAGGCAGGGACACTATTTCCTGTTCTAGCTGGAGAAATGCACCTTCCGACATAGACACCTCCATGCCTTCACTATAGTCCATACCACAGAAATTCTCAAGGCACCCCGCCCTCACCTCCTGGAACTGGGACGCAGGTTGTACAGATACCGCTTGATTTTCTGGCTGGCGGTCTTCTCAAAGTCCTCCACGGGGCGGACGGCTCCAATGCGGGCGTTCTTGCCTACCCGCTTGTTCACGTAGAACTTGATTTCCGACAGCAGCTCCTCCCGCTTGTAGATAAAATCTTCTTTTACCTGCTCCAACTTGTTGCTCACCGCCGTGGCAGTGTTAGCGACGGCAGTCTCCGCCAGCTTCACCAGAGCCACCAGTCCCCCCTTCTCCCCCTCCACCACCAGCGATTCCGCCACCAGCGGGTGCTGGTTCAGGACAAACTCGATGTCCTCCGGGTAGATGTTTTCTCCCGACGGCCCCAAAATCATGTTCTTGGAGCGGCCCTTGAGGGAAAGCCAGGGGAGGCCACGGCGGTTTTCCAGAATACCCAGGTCGCCGGTCTTGAACCAGCCCGGCCCGCAGGAATCTCGGCTGGTGGTAAAGGCGGCCTCCGTCAGCTTGTAGTCCCGGTAGTAGCCCTTCATCACATTGGGGCCCTGGGCAACCACCTCCCCCACCCCAGTCTGCGGATCGGGGTGGAGAACCCGCAGCTCCACCCCCTCCAGCACGGGGCCCACCCTTCCTGGAACCGTGTGCTTAGGACCGCTCCCCGCCAAGAGCGGAGAGGTCTCCGTCAGGCCATAGCCGATGGCGTAGGGAAATCCTGCCCGCTTCAAAAACAGCTCCACGTCGGGATCCAGTCGGGAGCCGCCGATGCCAAAGAAGCGAATCCTTCCTCCCATGGCCCTCCGCAGCTGTCCGCCGGCAATCCTGTCCATCAGCCTTCCGGCAATCGGAAGCCCGTGGAGCCAGCGGCGAAATCTGGAACCGGTGAGACCTGGCAGAATCCGGTGCTTGTAGATTTTTTCCATCACCATGGGGACGCTGAGCACAATGGTGGGCCGCACCTTCTGGAAGGCGGGCAAGAGGCTGGACACCGTGGGCGGCCGCTCCAGATAATAGATGCAGCTGCCGTTGAGAATCTGCAAGACAAAGCCGATGGTAAACTCGTAGACGTGGGACAGGGGAAGAAAGGACAGGCAGCGGTCGTACTTGTTCACCCGGTGGATGGTCTGGCACTGGAGGGCCGTCCATACCAAGTTTTTGTGGCTCAGCTCCACACCCTTGGGCTGTCCCGTTGTGCCAGAGGTGTAAATAACCGAGGCAGTGTCATCCTCCTGTACCTCCACCGCCTTGGGCAGAAATCCTCGGCTCATGTTGGCATTCCGGCCCCGCACGGCCGTGAAGTCCTCCATCACGATGATGACCGGCAGCAGGTCCTCCCCAAGGTCCTGCACCTTGGGATAGAGGGAGCGGGATACCACCAGCATATCCACGCTGGCATGACTCAGGATGTTCCGCAGCTCCTCGAAGGCAATGTCCGGCAGCAAGGGCACAGCGATTCCGCCACGGCAGACGGTGGCCAGGTACACCGCCCCCCACTGGCTCATTCCCGGCCCAAGGATAGCCACCTTCTTCCTGGGGGCAAAACCGTTGGCCGTCATCACCCTGGCCACCCGGTCCATCATCTGCTGGAACTGACCGTAGGTAATGGGTTCTCCATGCACCAAGGACAGGGCCGGCCGCTGGGAAAATTTTTCCAGGCTGTGCCTCAGCAGGGCAGGAAAGGTACAGCGGCCCAAATCTTGCAGTGTTACCATAAAAAGCCTCCCCACTAAAGGATAGCGAGGGAACAGAGGATTTTTCATCAGGCCAGCCCAGCCTACAGAAGCAATTTTGACGGATTTAAGGCAGTCAGCCTCCCGAATCCGACGGCAATCCCGCCAGCCCCACCGCCTGTATCATTCTGCCCTACGGATTGTTATTCATGTATCATCCCATTAGATTTGCAAGGAGAGCACTCCATGGACTACTATCAGATTGGTCCGATTCTGAAGGAATTCCGCATCCGCCACCGCATCTCCCAGGAAGAGCTGTGCTTCGGACTCTGCGCCACCTCCACCCTGTCCCGCATAGAGAACGGACGAGTCCTGCCCTCCCGTGGACTGTGCGAAGCCCTCTTCCGCCGTATGGGAATACAGCCGCCCACAGGACAGATTCCCATGGACAAGGACGAATTCCGCCGCTACCAGCTGGAAATGCAAATCATCAATGAATATGTGAATGGAAACTACGATTTTTCCCTCCTTCTGAACACCTACCGGGAGCTGGAAAAGGCAGGGGATGTATTCAGCCAGCAGTTCCACGGCTTCTTCCATGTCATGTACCAAAAGGAGCACAACCGGGTGCATCCCTGCTTTGTCCATGACCATCTGGTACACATCCTGCGGCTGACGCTCAAAGACTTTCAGCCAGACTGCGACTTGACCTGCCGCTACCTGTCCAGCATGGAGCTGCTGATACTCGGGGGAATTGCCGCAAACCTCCATGACCTAGGTCGCTCCGCCGCCGCCTACCGCCTGATGAGATTCCTAAAAAGCTACTATGAGACCAAGATTCCAGACCAGCAGGTGAAGTCTCGCAACTACACGACCGTGCTACTGCACCTTTCCTGCTGGAGCCTGGAGGAGGGACGGTGGCGGGATGCCCTGGAGCTGGCGGACGGAGGCATACGATTCTGCGTAGGACAGAACTCCCTCTATCTGCTGCCGCAGCTGCTGTACAACAAGGGACTCTGTCTGGCACAGCTTGGAGAGGAAGAGAACGGCAGAAAGCATCTCCACAATGCGGCCTCCTTGCTGGACTACATAGGAAGGCATGAGGAGGCCGCCCAGATGATGCAGAACGCCAGAAGCCAGCTTGGGTCGGATTTCCTGGACAGCCTGAGTTTGCCGGGCGGATTCACCGGCCTGTCGGAAGAGGAGCTTGGCGAGGTGGGCGGCGGTTTTACTCGTGGGGATTTTCTTCCAGCCGGCATTCCCCTTCCTGTGGCCGCCTCCAGCTGATACCAAGGAGGCCGGTGGATTCCACCCTTTCCGCCAAATTTTTTGAAAAATTTTTACCATTCCCTGCAAATTTGCACAAACTGCTATGGTGTTTCCTACCCGCCTGCCCCATACTGAAACCATGCCCCGGCTTTGAGGGCAAGAAAACTACGAGGAGGTTCGGTATGAACGAACACGAGAACAAGTTTGCAGCACTGACAGAACAGGAGCTGCAGGAGATTAACGGCGGAGGTACTTGGGAACCAATTTATGGATGGGGAGAGAATGGCCTTTATGGTGGTTTAAGGTATAACAAGTAACTTCCAAGCGGGGGAGGTTTTCTCTCCCGCCGTCTCACTCTATCCTACAAGGAACTCAACCGATGAAACCATTTTTCTCAAGAAACCATAATCACTGGCAGGTTATCCGCACCTTTCTAGCCCTCTCCTTTCTGGTGACTCTGCTGTCGGTCCTCTTGGCGGGCTGCTCGTCAAACAAGGCTGTCCCGGTGGAGCAGGCAAACCCCGCCGCCTACCCGGAAGCCCGTGCAATCATTCCCATCGCCTACTACGACGGGGGCTACATCCCGGTGTTCCAGGTACAGGACACGGAAAACGGAAGGACATTGCACCTGGGCTTTGACAGTGGCTTTTCCTACAACGCCATGTACAGCTCCATGGTGGACGAGGAATTCAAGGCGGAGTCCCAGTCCCTTGTGGAGGAGCATATCCGCAGCCAGCACCCGGAGCTTTCCCCAAAGAAGGTGGAACGGCTTGCCCGGCAGATGATTGAGGCAGGCTACATAGGTGCCAATGTGTCCGGCTTACAGGTGGACAACATGGACTTTGCCACCCAGGAATTCCGCTACGAGCCGATAACACCCTTCAAGGACCAGACCATAGACGGCATGGTGGGGCTGGAATTCTTCGGTGAATGCCGCACCGTCACCATCGACTACGCAAACCATCTGATTGTGCTGGACGCACCGCCCATCCAGGGAGAGAGCCTGCCCCTGTCCCGCAGCGAATTCCACACCCTCTACACCATTCCCATCACCATAGACGGAGTGCCCCAGACCGCCATCGTGGACACGGGAGCGGAGTGGTTCATGAAGGCGGGCAAGAAGGCCCTGTCCATGAGCGAGGAGGAGAAGTGGGATTTTGTTCTGAACGGCAGGAACGTCGTCAAGTGGACGATGGGCTGGAAGACCGTGGAGCTGAGCTACGGCAGCACCACGGAGAAGGTTCGCTCCATTGCCGCCACCAACATGTTCACGAGAGCCTCGGCCATGGCCACACGGATGGCCACTGTCTACAACCTCTTCGGCTGGTCAGTGATGAAGGAGCGGGCAGTCCAGTTCGACTTTGAGAACAGCCGCCTCATTCTGGGCCAGCGGCGGGGAGGAAACGGGCAATGAGCTATTCCATTGAGCCGGCCTACACCATGGTCATGGAGCTGTCCCGTCTCTCTCTATCAGCAGTCCTAATCTGCTACACTTACCTTATCTTTAGATATAGAAAGAATATAGAAAAAAAATGTTTGACAGCCATAAAATTCTGTGGGATACTTGAGATACAGTGCAGCCAGAACGAATTACAGAAAATTATCAAGTGGGAGGTAAATTTGCTGCCATAACACTAGCGACTACAGGAGTTGCCGTCACTTGTTATGCTACAAGCACGGGCAGACTTGTCATAAATTTTATTCGCTCAACATGGAATAGCATGGTCTCTGCTATCACTCGAGTGTTACCGAACAATGTCACGCTTATTATCGGTTCGGTTCCCATAAAACCGATATAAACTTTCCGTTTTGGCTGCACCATTACTTTCTGTAATTTTATAGGGGAAAATTGTATGGGAAACAAAATGCAGGTCTGCCTGCTTGTCTTGCTTCTCCAGCTGGCGGCGACAAGCTGCTGGGCTGCCGGCCTTACGGAAACGCCGGAGAACTACCACCGCATCGACGTAACCATCGCCGGACAGCTGCCAAGCTTTGCGGGGGTAGTCTCTGGCAGCGGTTCGGATCTCAACAGAATCAGCGGGGTGGAGGGAGACAGGGGCTTCCTTATCCCCATGGAGGAGCGGTTTGGCATCCTGCGGTTCGACACGGTAGCTGGATGGTGGAGCATTGCCTTGGCCTACGAAACCAGCGCCTATTTCATTACCACCACCGGCAGAAGTGACGGCAACCACTTGTTGGGGTCACTGAATATGGGTTGTGGATTGGGAGCCTACTACAACGGAGAGATAGACCTCTATCTGACTGGCCCCTACCTCTTCCTGTATCCAATCTACGATATACCTGTGGCCTTTTTTGAAGGTATTGGTGGCCGTCCCTATCACTGGAAGGCTGCGGTGGATGTGGGATACTCCTACGCTGTGGACGGAATCCCCCTGACACTGAACCTCTACGCCCGCTCACTGCTGTTCTGGCAGGACAACAGGATGGGAGCACGCTTCGATACTGGGGTGGGAGTGGGCATCTATATCAAGGGCTAACGACATGAAAGGATATTGCGCACTCCTCCTGTTCCTGTTCTGGCTGTGTCCTAGAACAATGCAAGGCCAAGCTGTACCGACTCCCTTGGAACTTTCCAATCCCCCCTTCTCTCCAGAAGAGGAAAATCCTGGGGCGGTTGCACCGGTGTCAGCTCCAAAGTCTGGCAGGGACTTCCCGACCTTTGCCATCTCCTACTATGCTCCTAGTTGGTTCAGCATTGCCTCCGGGAAAGGAAATTTTTCCGCTAACCTTGAAGAGACTTCCCCCAAAGAAAGCCTGCTCATTCCCCTTGAATTCAAAATTGCGGTGTGGCAGTGGCAACGATTGTCGCTGGTGTCGAGCCTTATACCCGCCTTGTATGCCGAAAATCACCATCCATCTTCCTTGAACCTTTCTGTAGGGGTCGGAATCTTCTACAATACGTTTTTAGACAGAACATCCACCGTATCCCCCTTATCTGGTTCTTATCTTATGTTCTATCCCATCAATGATATTTCAGTGATTAATGGTGGCAGCAAACCATCATATCAATGGAAGTTGGCCACTGACTTGGGCTATGCCTTGGCTGTAACGCCTGCCCCCATCCCTCTTTATCTGGGGGGATATTTTCGATGGATTGTAGGCTGGCAGAATTCCCATCCGTTCCATTCTATAGATTTTGGAATGACAGTGGGAATGCTTTTTCTGTGACAGCCGCCTCATTCTGGAAATCGTGCAGAAGACAGGAAAAAATAAAGAAATTCCGCTGTTTCCGGTAAATTTGCACAAACTGCTATGGTGCCCCCGACACCGTCGCAGACCAAGCCTACAGCGCAACGGCAGAGGCTGCGGTACGCCAAGCCCTCTACTACTCCCTTGACCCTTGATCAAGTTGCAGTCCCGACAGAGCATCTGACAATTGTCCGGCACCGTCCTTCCTCCCTTGGACCAAGGTATGATGTGATCGGCCTGCACCTGCTCAAACTCGAATGTCTCGCCGCAGATGGGAGAGGAAAAATAACAGGTGGCGACAAGCTTTTTTAGGCCAAGCCGGTTGAAATTCAGCACAAAGTACTTGAAGAAATTGCTCTCAAAGGGATCGTCGCAATTGCACAGAACCGTCTTGCCCTTGAAGTGGCTGCGGTAGTGGTGCATCTCCTTTTCGATGTCGGTAAGCTGGGTGTAGAACTCGTCCTTCTTTGCCGCACCCAGGCCATTGTTGCGAGCCATACAAGCCCTACTTTTCCCAAGGATTCCGCCGGATGAAGGTCTCGGAGCGCTCGTAGCCCACGGAGATGATGTCCACCGACGTTGCGGTGTATGCTTCTATAAACTCAACGTAGGAGCGAGCGGCAGGATGTAATTCTTGGTATGACTTGCAGTTCTTGAGAGGCGTCTTCCAGCCGGCAAACTTCTTCAGCACCGGCTTTGCCCGGTTCAGCTGCGGGATGGAGGCGGGGAAGTCCGTGACCTCCGTGCCGTCGATTTCGTATGCCACGCAGGCCTCTATCTCCTCCAGGGTGTCGTAGATGTCCAGGTGGGTCAGCACCAGCCCGTCGATGGAGTTGGTGTGGCAGGCGTGGCGGAGGGCCACCAGATCCAGGTAGCCGCAGCGACGGGGCCGCCCGGTGGTGACACCGTACTCACGGCCTGTGTCACGGACGAAGCGGTACAGCTCGCTCTGGCTCTCCTCGTCGAATTCCGTGGGCATGGGACCGTTGCCCACACGGGTGGAATAGGCCTTGAACACACCCAGCACCCGATCCAGTGCCCGTGGTCCGATGCCAGATCCGATGGCGGCGCCCGCTGAGCAGGACATGCCGGAGGAGACATAGGGATAGGTGCCGGAATCCAGGTCTAGTAGTGCACCCTGAGCACCCTCCATCAGCACCTTCTGGCCCTTCAGCTCCTGCATCGTGGTGGTGAGGTTCACCCGCATGGAAATGAGCCGCTCCATGAAGGGAGCCAGAAAGTCCAAGTCCTCCTGCTCCAGCTCCTCCAGCTTTTCCTGCCAGTCCAAGTCAGCAAGGCGGATTCCGTCACGGTCGCTCTTCATGGAATAGGTGATGCCGATGCCACGGCCAGTGGTGCCGATGGGCTTTTTCCGCAGGGCGTCACGCTGCTTGTCCAGCTCCCGGTAGCGGGGCAGCACGATGTGGGCACGGTCGGAGATGAAGACACGGCCCTCCCAGTCAACTCCCCGCTCCTTCAGCATAGCCAGCTCCTTGAACAGGGCATCGGGATCGATGACCATGCCGGACCCCAGGTACACCACCTTTCCCGGATACAGGATGCCGGAGGGAACCAGGTGCAGGGCATACTGCTGGTCTCCGATGACAATGGTATGGCCAGCGTTGGCACCGCCAGAATACCGCACGATGGCAGCGGCATCATCGGCCAAAAAGTCAACAATCTTGCCCTTGCCCTCATCGCCCCACTGGGCACCAATCACAACCACATTCATACAATCATCCTCCATGTTTTGGAAAGCGGCCGTACCGCCATATCTCTCAATGGAAGTATATCATAAAGGAGCGGTATAGGCAAAGGCTAAAAAAAGCCCCGGCAAAACCGGGGCGCAGTCTCACGTCAGCAACTTAGCTCTGGGAAGCGTAGCTGAACACGAAATATCCCAGGGGCGTGTAGAAGGCACCGTCAACATTCTCCTTCATCATATACTTCTGGGTGTAGAAGTATATGGGTCCCAAGGCCCAGTCACGGCCCATGATGATGTCCTCGGCCTTGTGCATGGCGGCCATGCGGACGGCAGGATCGGCGGAAGCCTTTGCCTCGGCAATGGCGGCATCATACTCAGCCACAGAGTACTGGGCATCGTTGTTTCCACCACCTGTGAGCCACATATCCAGGAAGGAAATGGGATCGTTGTAGTCGGCAATCCATCCGTTGCGGGCAATCTGGTACTCGCCGTTCTTGCGGTTCTCCAGGAATGCGTTCCACTCCTGGTTCTGGAGCTGCACCGTGACCCCCAGTTCCTTCTGCCACATCTGCTGCAAAGCCTCACCAATAGACTTGTGAGCATCGGAGGTGTTGTACAGGTAGGTGACAACAGGGAAGCCCTCGCCGTTGGGATAGCCGGCATCAGCCAAAAGCTGCTTTGCCTCGGCTACGTTCTTTGCGTAAATCTCGTCGGTGGCGGGAATCTCCCAGTAGTTGCCGCCAGTGGTGCGGAAGTCAGCTCCAGAGGGATCTGCATCGTAGATACCAGCGGGCACGAATCCAGCGGCAGGAACCTCACCGCTCTGGGTAATCTGCTCCACAATGTAGGGACTGTCGATGGCCAGGGTGAAGGCCTTGCGCACACGCCAGTCGTCGAAGGGAGCCTTCTGGGTCTGGTACACCACATAGTAGGTGCCAATGTAGTCAACAACATCCATCTCACCGGAAGCCAGCAGACCAGCCACCTCGTCCACCGGCATGTCATTGATGAACTGGAGGTCGCCGGAGCGATAGCCAGCCAGCATGGCGTTCTGGTCGGCCAGCAGGCGGAAGGTGATGCTGTCGGGTCCCAGGTTGGCAACATCGTAGTGGTGCTCATTGGGAACCATCTTGATGTAGGAGTCGTGGACCCACTCTGCCAGCTTGTAGGGGCCGTTGGTGATGTAGCTGGCGGAGTTGTTGGCGGTGGTCCAGGTGTCGGGATTTGCCTCCACAATGTCCTTGCGAACAGGGAAGGTGGCGGGGAAGGCACAGACCTCCAGGAAGTAGGGGCAGTCATAGGTGATGGTCACCTGGAAGGTGCTGGCATCGGGAGCGGAAACAGCCAGGGTGGCAGGATCAGCGGCACCGCTGTTCACCTCGGCATAGCCTTTCACCATGTCGATCATGTAGCAGTAGTCAGCTGCGGTGGCGGGGCTTGCCAAACGCTGCCAGGTGAACACGAAGTCATCGGCGGTAACAGCCTTGCCGTCAGACCACTTGGCATCGGGGCGAAGTTTGAAGGTATAGGTAACGGTTCCGTCAGCATTCACCACCTTCTCGTAGGAAGAAGCCTGGCCGTTCACCAGCTTGGCGTAGTTCATGTTACCCTTGTCGGTGGCTGGATTTCCACCGTCAGCCCACTTCATCAGTCCCTCGAAGAAGTGCTGGAGCATCACCGCACCGTCAACAGCGGAGTTCAGGGCTGGGTCGATGGTCTGGGGCTCGGAAGCAAAGCATACGGACAGGTCAAAGGTGTCACTTGCAGCGGCAACAGGTGCGGAAGCCTCCTGCTTGCTGCATCCAAAGAAGGTCATGCTGAGAAGCACAACCAGTCCCATGGACAGGGAAACAACGTTCTTGAGATTTCTCATGAAATTCCTCTCGATATTTTTTTAGATGTCCTCATCCTGGCTCGAAGCATCTATGAAAACACCTTATTTATGGAAAAATATATCATAGCTGGCATTTGCTGTAAAGATATGCGAATTTTTTACCGATAATTTCAAGTTGATATGTATCGGTTATACCACACCGTTTAACAACTAAAGGAGTTTTTTATATGATTGAGGCGATTGTTGCTTTTTTCACCCCAGAAATTATAGCTCAAATTGTGACAGCTATTATTGGTTTAGTTATTTTTTTCATTGCATGTGTGACGTTGTCCACTTGCAGTTTCCAACACC
>CAMGSV010000065.1 GCA_946061495.1 uncultured Spirochaetales bacterium
TCTTTAGCGTATCACATATCCTCTTGCTCGTTTACTTTTTTATCACGCCTCCTTTCTATCGAAATTCTTTCCTGCAATCAGCCTAATATAGGCCGTTCGCTTCCATCACAGACAGCAGGTTGTCTGTGTCTGAACTGACCTCCATAATTTCATCTACACGGATGCCAGCATCAGTCTTTGTCAAATGGATTACCAGATGAATTATCTCTGACAATTCATCTGCCGTACTACGATCGCCACCTGATATCAGCAGCTTTTTGATTCTGGACAAGGTACTCAAGCATGAGTTAGCATGGATGGTGGTAACACTTCCTTTATGTCCAGTGTTCCAGGCGGTGGCCAGCGCCACCATCACCATCGAATTCCTCACCTCGCCAAAAATAATTCGGTCGGGATTGAACCTAAGCGCCTCCTCCACCGCTTCCCAGGCGGTATGCTTGTCGCTGAAAATTGACTGCTTCATTCGTGCAGAGCATTGCAGCTCCGGCACATCCTCAACTATGTAGAAGTTTGACTTTGGAGTGAACTCCTCCATCTTCTTGATGATTGCATTTGTCAATGTTGTTTTACCTGAACCAGTAGAACCGGCAACAACGATATTTTTCTCTTTGCGGATAGCATCCTCAATGACATCCTTTTGTCCCTGGGTCATTTGTCCCGCAGACACATAATCTTCCAATGTATAGATTCTTGTGGAGGGCTTTCTGATTGACACCGATGGACGTACCACTTTGGGTGGTGACAGTCCTGTGATACGAGCATTGTAATGAGGTATAAATGCTTCCAGTTTTGGCAACGATGAATAAGCCTCCACTTTGACTCCCACACAGGCCGCCACCGATTTAATTATTCTCAGTGTTACCAACTCCCCGACCTGTTTGCCCGTGAAGATTCTCCCCTCGCCGAACCGGGATATGATTATCTCCCCGGAATCCTGTATTGCGATGTCAGTGACGGCAGGGTCATCCAGGTAGCCTTTGATGGGCTGCAAATCCCCCATCATGTTCCTGATGAGTCGTTTCTCTCTTTCAAGTTCTGCAGCTTCTTGGGCAGTCATTTTTCCTGCAGCCTCAAGTTCAACCCCACTCACTGAGCATCCTCCACCAAATAGTCAGCCAGCATCGACTCTACCAGGCCTGGTTTTCGTTCATTCAGTCCTTTTTTGAAGCTTTCTACCATGAGCTGAGCGCGTCGTTTACCTTCCTGCACCAATATCTGCCGTTGAGCCTCACCCATCTCTCCCAGAGACCTGGTGTAGGTGAAGTAGAATTCCGTCCAGTGGAGCCACAACTCGCTGAACATTTGAATCTCTCGTTTCAGAGACTGAACATCCTTAAATAGGCGGGAAAAATTCCCCTCCATCTGTCCCTGCCAGTCCGTATCCTTGTCCAGATACTCCGCTATGGCATTCCTTACCGTTTCACTGGCAGTGCAATCCTCAAGCTGTGCCTTTGCATCAAGACGTTGTCGGGTGTTGCCGTCAATCCTTAGATACATTACGTGAAAAAGTTTCTTGTCATTAGATTTCTTGCCCATTCGATCGTCCTTCCTCACAGAAAATAGCTTGCATCTTCCTCGCCCCCAGGATCCGCCAGCACGACATGGGTCTCCCCCGTGTCCGGCTGGTCCCCTGCCACCTCAAAAAATGCTCCAGCCAGTACTGGGGCCTTCTCGTATGCCTCCCGTTCCGCCTGGGACAGATTCATTGCCAGTTTGTCTAGGCCATCGTCCTCACAGATTCCCAAATCCTTGTCAATGTCCTCCCCTTTACCTCTCACTTCATAGACAGGACGGCTTTTTTCCAGCTGCAGCTGCCTCCTTCTCAGTCTGTTGGATGGAAGGCCTGCCAGCTCCGCCTTCAATTCCCTCATGGTGAGGGGAGCTTTAAGTTTCAATTTTTTCTTAAAGCGACTGTCCTCATAGTAGACGCATTTGGTGGCCATGTAGGGCTGCATCCCGTGGGCCAGAATCAAACAGCGATCTCCAGGAATTCTTTTAATGTCCGCCGCATCTAAAAGCCTCTGCCCTGCAGAGTTTTCGTTGAAGTTGTAGCTTGCTGACCCGCTGAACCGCTTGCCAGAGGAAGAAATTTTCATCTCGTGAAAGGTTCTGTTTCCGATGGCCTTGCTGAATTCCTCCGCATCCTCGTTGCTTCCGGGGGCGTAGACCACCTGCACCACACAATGGTCAAGGAAGGGATGGTTCTTGCCGTACACATCCACCAGCTGGCTCAAGGCCTGGCAGACGATGAGGAAGTTGATGCCGTAGCCACGGAGCACGCCCATCACCTGGGCGATGTCGGGGAAGTAGCCGAGGACGGGGAACTCGTCCAGGAGGAATATCAGGTGGTTTTTCAATTTGACGCTTCCGTGCTGGGTCTCCCCCTCGCTGAACTTCTTCAGCATGAAGCTGATGAGCAGCTTGAACACCGGGGATATGCGCTGCACGTCTGAGTAGGGAACGGTGAGGTACAAAGTGATTGGCTCCTCGCTATGGATGAAGTCCTCAATCTCGAAGTCATTGCCGCTGGTGGCATTGTCCAGCATGGGATCGTCGAAGAGCTGTAGCTTGGAGAATACCGTCTTGAACACAGATGCTTTTTCCTTGGCATTTGTATCTTTGGCACGGCTGGCAGATCCTACGATAAGCTTATGTAGATTCTCTGCCTCAACTTTTCTCACACTTCCATCAGGGTTGGCGTACTTATAGTAGTGTTTGCTTTCCAACATTGAAAGGAAAAGCTGGTCTCCTTGAGAAGACTCATCTTCTCCTTGATTCCCTGTCCAAGAAGACTCTTCTTTTTTAGATAAAGCTCGCAGAGCTCCCGACAAGGATTTTTCGCTTTCTGGAACGTCCTCACAGAATCTCAGGTGCATGAGTAAACCTGTCAGCAAGTCTTTTGCCGAATTGTTAAAGTATTCTTCCGTGCCGTTAGAACCAGCCTTAGGTGGTGCAAATATAATGTCCGCAATGAGGTTTGCATCCCGGAAGGCAAACTCATCCCCATCCCGGATGGCCATTACGGGATTGAAGCGAGCTGTCAGCCTTGAAGTAGGAGAAAATCTGATGATTCTTGAAAAAGTTCCTCTCCACCCTGCTGTAAGATTGAAATTTTCACCTTTTGGATCGAAGACAATCATGGATCCCTTGTAGGACAGCAGTGTGGGGATGATTAGCCCCAATTTCGAGTTTTAAATAAATTTACAAAAAAGGCGTAATCCATTAAAATTTTGTCACCACAACAAAAAAACCAAAGGATTACGCCGATGTATAACCATATTTATAGCATAGTTGAGGATTTTGTTAAAGCGGTAGAACAGGAGAAAGAGTATTCAATTTTCCAGATTTGTATGCCAGCCATGGGAAGTCCGTTCCAAACGGAAGGCTTCCCCACCGCGTATCCTTGTAAAAGCCCCATAAAAACGCTACAATATGACCGAAATTCGAGGCGCCGGTTTTCCGCCACCAGCGGTGCATCCCCGGCCACCATCTACAGAGGAGAAGACAATGGCATTGACCTTGGCTGAAAAGATTCTGCAGGCCCACATCGTGAAGGAAGCCTGCCCCCACACGGAATTCACCCCCGGCACCCCCATCCAGCGGGGAGCGGACATCGCCATCCGCATCGACCAGACCCTCACCCAGGATGCCACCGGCACCATGACCTACCTGCAGTTCGAGACCATCGGCATCCCCCGGGTCAAGACGGAGCTCTCCGTTTCCTACATCGACCACAACACCCTCCAGACCGACTTCCGCAACATGGACGACCACCGCTACCTCCAGAGCATCGCCGCCAAGTACGGCCTGTGGTTCTCCCGCTGCGGCAACGGCATCTGCCACCAGGTCCATCTGGAGCGGTTCGGCAAGCCCGGAAAGACACTGCTGGGCTCCGACTCCCACACCCCCACCGGCGGCGGCATCGGCATGATCGCCATCGGTGCAGGTGGCCTTGACGTGGCCGTGGCCATGGGTGGCGGTGCCTTCCACCTGGCTATGCCCAAGATCTACGGCGTGAAGCTCACCGGCAGCCTCCGCAAGGGAGTGGGCGCCAAGGACGTGATTCTGGAGGTATTGCGCCGTGAAACAGTGAAGGGCGGCGTGGGAGCCATCTACGAGTACTTCGGCAGTGGTGCCGAAAGCCTCACCGTCCCCCAGCGGGCCACCATCACCAACATGGGAGCCGAGCTGGGCGCCACCTGCAGCATCTTCCCCTCCGACGCCACCACCAAGGCCTTCCTTGAGGCCATGGGCCGTGGCGCCGAATGGAGCCAGCAGCAGGCTGACCAGGGCGCTGAATACGACAAGCTGATCGAAATCGACCTGAGCGTCCTCAAGCCGCTGGCCGCCCGTCCCCACTCCCCCGACGCCGTGGCGGAGATTGCCAGCGAGGCGGGCACCCCCGTCACCCAAGTCTGCATCGGATCCTGCACCAACAGCTCTCTGGACGACTTGGCCGCAGTAGCCGCCATTGTCCGTGGCAAGCGCATCTCCCCCGGGGTGGAGGCCGGCATCGCTCCCGGCAGCCGCACCACCCTCCTGATGGCCGAAAAGGCCGGCATTCTGGGAGACTTGATCCGGGCGGGCTTCCGCATTCTGGAGAGTGCCTGCGGCCCCTGCATCGGCATGGGCTTCGCCCCCAACACCGAGGGAGTCTCCCTGCGGACCTTCAACCGCAACTTCAAGGGGCGCTCCGGCACTGCAGACGCCAAGGTGTATCTGGTGTCACCTGAGACTGCCGCCGCCGCCGCCATCACCGGTGTCATCACCGACGCCACCACCTTGGACTACAGCGACCCCTGCCTCACGGAGAAGGGGCGGCAGTCCCTGCTGGACGGTGGACTCTGCGGCCTCACCCAGGCAGACATCATGGGGGCCGCCACCGACGACAGCATGCTCATCGCCCCCCTGGACCAGCAGGAGGCCCAGGCAGTGGAGATTGTGCGGGGCCCCAACATCAAGCCCTGTCCCGCCTCCCCTGCCTTCCAGCCCAGCCTCACCCTGCCGGTGCTGCTGAAGGCTGCAGACAACGTGTCCACCGACGACATCATGCCGGCGGGAACGAAGGTGCTGCCCTTCCGCTCCAACATCCCCGAAATCTCCAAGTTCACCTTCGAGCGCATCGATGAGAACTTCTATGCCAAGGCCGAGAAAAACGGATTCGCCGGCTGCGTGGTGGTGGGCGGCGAGAACTACGGCCAAGGCTCCTCCCGTGAGCACGCCGCTTTGGGCCCCATGTATCTGGGCGTCCGGGTGGTGCTGGTGAAGTCCTTCGCCCGCATCCACCAGGCCAACCTCATCAACTACGGCATCATCCCCATCACCTTCGCCGACCCCGCCGACTACGACACCATCCAGGAAGGGGACACCCTGGAGGTCACCAACCTGGCCGCCGCCATTGAAAATGGGGAGGAGTTCTCCATCAAGGTGACCGGCCAGTCTGGCACCAGAACCATCACCGGAAAGAACACCATGGCCCAGCGCAGCAGGGACATCATCAAGACCGGTGGACTGGCAGCCTATACCCGGGCAGGCGGACAGTAGGATGGAGTGTCGGGCAATCCGTGACCCCTTGTGGAAGCACATCTACCTGCCGGAGGAACTGGCGGCGGCCCTCACCACACCAGACTTTGTGCGGCTCAGCAGGATTCGCCAGCTGGGTCCTGCCGAGCTGGTGTATCCCGGTGCCGTCCACACCAGGGCGGGCCATTCCCTGGGAGTCTACGAGATTGCCCGCCGCATACTGGAGCGGCTGGAGCTGCGGGGTGCGGACTGGATCACTCCCACCGGCCGCATTTCCTGGTATGCCGCCGCCCTCTTCCATGACATCGGCCACTTTCCCTACACCCACTCCCTGAAGGAACTCCCCCTGGAGGAGCATGAGGTCTTGTCCGGCCGCATCGTGCTGGAGGATGACATTGCCCGCTGCATCGCCAAAGCCGGCGGTGACCCCCACCAGGTGGCCGCCATCATCGACACCACCATCCCCACCACGGACCCGCAGACCCTCTTCTACCGCCGCCTCCTTTCCGGAGTGCTGGATCCGGACAAGCTGGACTACCTGAACCGTGACGCCTACTATTGCGGCGTTCCCTACGGCATCCAGGACACGGAGTTCACCCTGGACCAGCTCCAGCCCCACCAGCAGAAGGGAATCGTGCTGGACTCCACCGCCATCCTTTCGGTGGAAAACCTGCTGTTCTCCAAGTACCTGATGTACCGCTCCGTCTACTGGCACAAGCAGGTGCGCATCGCCACCGCCATGATGAAAAAGGCCCTCTACGCCGCCCTTTCCCGCCAGCTGGTCAGTGGAGAAGCCCTCTACCAGCAGGACGACCAGGGCATCCACCGCCTCCTGCAGGCCATTCCCCAGGGAGCCTTCCCAGAAATCGTTCTGGCACAAGGGGTTGCACAGCGGCAGCTGTACAAGGTGGTGGCGGAAATCAAATTCGACCCGGACAACAGCTTCCACCGTCAGCTGGAGAATCTCCAGTTGCGGAATGAGGCCGAGGAGCAGCTGGCGCAACAGCTGGGAATTCCTGCCCCCCACCTCCTGCTGGACATACCGGAGCGGATTTCCTTTGAAAGCGACCTGTGGATCTGTGGCGAGGAGCTCCCCTTCTCCCAAAGCTCCACCGTCTTCTCAAGCCAGACGGTGGCCTCCTTCACCGGCAGCCTGCGGAAAATCCGTGTGGCAATAAAAGAAAAAGATAATCTTCATAATACTGACAAGATTATTGCCAGATTCTTCGAATTGAATTATAATTAACCTAACAGTATTTGCTAGTTTCGGAGGATTTCGTTGAAAATACATAATATAATGGAGTCATACATAACCAATCGAACAAATGCCTTATACGATGATTTCGTAGAGATGAAGAATTCTTTCCTCACCTGTAGCTGTGAGAACTGTCGGTTGGATACCATCTGCTACGTACTCAACAGGGTGCAGCCCAAGTACGTCGTTTCTGGACGTGGAATGACCTATGCCAACCTTGCCCTGAACGGACAGACAAAGGCGGACATTGATGCCATGATCATAGATGGAATTCGTGTGGTGAATGCAGCCAAGCGTCCCTACCACGATCAGCGCAAACTGAAGGAGACCACGGACAACAAGCCGGCCTTCATCTTCCCTGTGTTCATGGGAGCCGTCTATGATGGTCATACCTTTGAGCCACTTTCTGGTGTCAGCATCGAACTCAGCGCCGACGGAAAGCTTGTTTCCATGGAGGATGCATCCTGGGAGAACCCCACCCTCACCTACAAGCCCGCCAAGGGAAGCTTCACCTTCAAGCCGGCATCCATTCCTGCGGAGAAAGAGGGTGAGACCAGGGAATTCAACTTCACCATCACCATCAGGTCAGCTGACTACCAGCCTCTCATTTATTCCTTTACCATTCCTCTCACCTCCAGCAAGGAAGAGACACCTTTTATCTCCTTGAAGCTCCAGGACAGCTACATGTTTTCAGCAAACGAGATCAACATCATGGAGGAATAGGAGCCATAAGCTTGTGCAGGCTAGAGAACATACGCTCCGACTTGCACAAGTGGGATAATTTCCAGTAAAAATAAAAAATTGGGTACTTTGAATTTCGAGGTTTATTAGGAGTTAAAAAAAGCAGAAATATGGAAAGACGAGCGAGACAAAACCTATCGTACTAGTATATGCTCTCCATTTTCAATCGAAAATCAACAACCAGAACACTAGGCCTCAGTAAGATTCAATCAATGTGATTTAAACTTCAAACTAGTACTGTCTGGAACTTCCCTCATCCCATTCTGAGGATCCGGTCCGCCACCAGCTGGGCCTCCTCCAGGTCGTGGGTGACGAAGATACCGGCGAACCCGAATTCCTGCTGCATACGGCGGATGTCCTGGGCGAGGCGGCGGCGGAGGGGGGCATCCAAGGCGGAAAGGGGCTCGTCAAAGAGGATGAGCTTGGGCTTGACGATGAGGGTCCTGGCAAGGGACACCCGCTGGGCCTCCCCGCCGGAAAGGGTTTCGGGACGGCGGCGGGCGAAGTCCTTCATGCCGAAGCCTTCCAGCAGCGCCATGGCCTGCCGCCGAGACTCCGCCTTCCCCACTCCCTGACAACGGAGCCCATAGGCCACATTGTCATCGGTACGGAGATGGGGAAAGAGGGAGGGCTGCTGGAACACCATGCCAATCTGTCGTTTTCCCGGCGGTACTGGCAGCAGGTTCCGTCCCTCAAGCCGCAGCACCGGCGACCCCTGGCCTTCACCTGCCTCCGGGGCCAGAAGTCCCGCAATGAGCCGCAGCACCGTAGACTTGCCGCAGCCGGAGGGTCCCAGCAGGGCCACCATCTCCCCCGCCTGCAAATCCAGTGAGAAGTCCACCTGCAGCCGCTGCCCCTCGGACTGCCAGGTCTTCCTCAAATTCCTGGCCTGAAAGTAGCTGTCATTCCAGTTATCCATGATGCTTCTCCTTGAAAGGTTTTTTCCCCGGCCGCCCCACCGTCCCTCCCCGGTCACCGAGAAAGAACAGGGGCATGGACAGTGCCGCCAGCACCAGACCGCAGCAGCAGGCTTCCCCAAAGCGGTAGGCTCCTGCCAGATTGTAGGTGTACAGGGCCAGGGTCTCGAAGCGGGGGATGGCCAGCACCAGCGGCAGGGTGGTGTCCCCGCAGCCCAGGGCCAGGCAGAATCCAAGGGCGGACAGGATGCTTTTTCGGCACAGGGGCAGGTAGATTCTGAACACAGTGTCCAAGGGAAAGCCGGAGAGCATGGTGGCCGCATCCTCCATGGCGGGGGGAATCTTGTCCAGGGCCACGGAAACCTGCCGGAAAGCCAGGGGCCAGTGGAGTGCCGCCTGAAGCAGCACCAGCATCCAGGGGCTTCCTGTCAGCCCAGGCCACCAGGAGGCCAGCAGCCGGGTTGCCCCAAAACCCAGCACCACCGAGGATACCGCCATGGGCAGCAGGGGCAGAATCCTGACAAGACCGCCACGTCTCCTGCTCCAGGCACCACGACGCTCCCGTTCCTTCAGGACAACCGACAGAAAGAGGGCGGCCGCTACCGCCAGCACCGATGACAGGGCCGAGGTTGCCAGGGTGTTCTTCAGGGATATGAAAAAGCTGGGACGGGAAAGGAGGGAGCGGAAATTCATCAGGGAAAGCCCCAGCGGCAAACGTCCCAGTCCAGAGGGAAGACTTCTAGATGTGAGGGCAGACACCACCAGCTGCAGCAGGGGCAGCAGGAAGAACAGCACCACCGCCTCCGCCAGCAAGGCGCATCCTGCCACCTCACAGAAACCGCCCAAGGGTCTTCTGCCAAATCCTGCGGCGTCCAGGGCAAGGCCACGGTTCTCCCGTCCCCGCCCCTCCGCAAAGCTGTAGAGCCACACCACCAGCACCGCCACCGCCGTCTCCACCAGGGCCAGGGCCGAAGCCAGCGGGAAGTTCAGGCTGGAGCGGGCCGCCTGATAAATCTCCACCTCCAGCACCGAGGTACCCACCCCTCCAAAGAGCAGCACCAGCACAAAGCTGAAGAAGCAATAGAGGAACACCATCATGGCGGCAGAGGCAATGGCGGGCAGGAGCTGCACCAGCGTCACGGTTCTGAACACACGGAAGGGACTGGCTCCCAGCAGCACCGCCGCGTCATGCTGTCCCCGGTGGAGCTGGCTCCAGCAGTCGCCGCAGGTCTTCATCACCAGGGGGAAGTTGTAGAAGCCCTGGGCCACCACAATGCCCAGAGAGGAGTACAGGAAGGTGAAGGGCGGCTCCTCCAGTCCCAACAGGGCCTGAGCCACGTCGTTGGCCACCCCCTGCATTCCCCAGAACATGACGTAGCCCAGGGCCACCAGCAGCGGCGGCACGCAGAGGGGCACGGCAGACAGGGAAAGCAGTAGGCGGCGGCCGGGAAACGTGCGGGTGGCAGTGAAGAAGGCGGCGGGAATCCCTATCACCAGGGCCAGCAGGGTGGAAAGCAGGGCCAGAACCAGCGTCCTGAATGCAACCCGCAGCACCCGGCTGGAAAAAACCAAGGAAAACCCGCCGCTCCCAGCAATGCCACCACCACCGCCTCCATCCATCAACGGAAGAAAGGAGTGAACCAAAGGCAGGGCAAAGGCCAGCACCAAGCACAGCAGCAGGATGCCACCCGCAAGGGCAACCGCCACCTGGCACAGCCTCCCCAAAAGGCGGCCGCCACCAGACAGCCCTCCAAGGCAGCCTTCGGAGTTCCTTCGCCTCATTCCGCCACATCCAGCTTCTTCCATGATGGACACCGAAAGCGGAGCCTACTCCGCCAGCAGGGCCATCACTGCATCCACAGCGGCCGACAGGGTCTCATTGTCCACGGTCAGAGCCTTTCCGGCCTGGGGAGCCGCCTGATAGGAGTCGGGCAGCGCCACCTCAGGGTTCACGGGATACATCCACTGGGTCAGGGGCAGCACCTCCTGGGCCTGGCGAGAAATCAGGAAGTCAAGGAAGCGGCGGCCTCCTTCAGCATTGGGAGCCCCCTTCACCAGGGCCGCCCCCTCAATCTGGAGGGAATGGCCTTCGGGGAATATGAGGGCCTGGAACTGGTCCCCCTCCCCGTACTCCACGTGGTAGGCGGGACTGGTGGTATAACTCACCACCAGAGGGGCCTCCCCTGTGGTAAACAGACCGTAGCCGCTGCTCCAGGAGGGAGCCATGGTGAGGATGTTGGGCTTCAGGGCCCGCCAGTAGTCAAGGTAGTCCTCCCCGAAGACCGCCACCGTCCAGGCCACAAAGCCCAGGCCGGGCGTGCTGGTGCGGGGATCCATCAGGATGATCTTCTTTCGATAAATGTCCTTGATCAAATCCTGCAGCGATGTGGGAGCGGGAACCGACGAGCTGCTGTCGTGAATCATGGCGAAGTAGCTCCAGTCGTAGGGGGTCAAAAGCCAGTCCTCCGTGAGGCGGAGATGCTGCGGCACCAGCTGGGCTCCATCCTGCGGCTGGTAGGGCTCCAGCACGCCGGAGCTGCGGGCCAAATCGACTTGGTTGTTGTCCACTCCGATGACCACATCGGCCTGGGGAGCCGACGACTCAAGGATGGTGCGGGAGAGAATCTGGACCCCGTCCCCCACCACAATCATGGTGCATTTTAGACCTGTTTTTTCTTCAAAGGCCTTGGCCAGCTGCGGTCCTGGCCCCCACTCCCCTGCAAAGGAGTCGTAGGTGTAGACCACCACCTCGTCGGTTCGTTGGGAATTGTCCTTGGCGCCAAAGGCAGCCACAGAACAAACAATACATGTAGATAGGAAAATGGTAAAAAGACGTGTCTTCATACTTCCTCCGCCGGCATTATCCGGATCAGGTTGGGACAGCCCTACGGCCATCCTGCGGGTATATTCTCAGAGAGCATGGAATGCCACGCTCACACCCCGGTGATGAAGCCAGTATACTGGATTTGACGGAGGAAAACAAGTGTACTGTCCGTTCCAAATACCTTTAGGACAGAGAGACAGCCGTGGAAGAATGTGACATA
>CAMGSV010000066.1 GCA_946061495.1 uncultured Spirochaetales bacterium
CCAATGAAAATGTCATCCCTCCCCATGGTGGCATCAAAGAAGCTGGTGAACACACACATAAACATGGGATACACCACGAACATGACGAAGAACAGCAAGAATGGCAGCAAGAACAAATAGGCAGAGATGGTCTCATGACGAACAAGACGATTCTGCAACGGGCTTGCCCCAAGTTTCACTTTTGCCAAGGTTTCCTCCATAACTAAAGCTACGAATACATTTCAGAATGCACCATCAGCAACACTCCAAAACCAACAATTTTAAACTATAGTCCAAACGACACCACACCTGTCCGCTTGAACCAAGCTCCACCTAGTAAAAAAGTCCCCCTCCAAGAAGGTATTCATGATTGAAACTTCATGGAGAAGGACTTTTATCCATAGCTACAAAAACCTAGTGGTTATTTTGCAGCGGCATTTGCGTTGGCAGCATACTGCTTGACAACATTGGCTACATTCTGACCAGCACCAACCTGCTGCAGCATGTTCCACCACTGGGTGCGAGCCTCGGCCCAACCGGTGGTTACCTGATAGTAGTCACCCAGATACGGCATCAGCACGGTGTACTCATCCATGATGGCATTGTCTGCCCAAATCTTGGACAGGTCTGCACCATTGGCAGAGTCACGAACGGCGAAGTACTTGGCAGCCTTTACAGCGTCGGCTGTGGCGGCAGAGTCACACATATACTTGATGAAGGTCTTGGCAGCAGCGATCTTCTCAGCGTTTCCGTTGTCAAAGATACCGAATCCCCAGATACCACCCTGCAGCTTGGTGTCGGTTCCCTTCTGTGAGGGGAATGCCATGAACAGGATGTCGTCACCATTGAGGGTCTTTCCAGCTTCAGTGTTGGCGCTGTTGGGGTTCAGCTGCTGGGCGATGTTCCAGCAGAATGCCATCTGCAGTGTTCCGTTGTAGAACAGGGCAATTTCGTCACCACCGGCGATACCAGCGTCAAAGTTGATTCCATTGGTGGCATACAGCTTCTCGAGGGCCTGTACGTTCTTGGGATCGTCCCAAGTATACTTGGTGTGGGCGGCATCGGTGAAGGTTCCGCCGTAGAGGTTGTTCACCAAAGCACGTGTTCCCTGGTCTCCACCCTGTCCTACGCAGTACACAGCACCAACATTCTTGTAGCCTGCCTTGTACAGAGCGTCAACAGCCTTCAGGAAGTTGTCGGTGGTCCAAGTGCGAGTCTTCAGATCAAGATACTGGAGGGCTCCAGCCTTCTCGAAAGCGGACTTGTTGATAGCCATACAGTGAGCTGTCATAACCAGGGGGTATTCATAGGCTGCACCACTCTCGGTGAAACAAGCAGCCAAAGCGGCAGGATTGATCTCAGCCTTGTCTGTGGCATCATAGAGGTCGGAGATGTCAACCATCTTTCCCTTTGCACCCCAGTTGGCAACCAAGCGCTCGGGTCCTTCCATAATCAGGTCGGGAGCGGCTCCACCCTCAATGGCAGTGTTCACCTTGTCGTCACCATCAGCATAGGTCAGGTAGTCTACAGTAACCTTGATTCCAGGGTTGGCAGCATGGAAATCAGCCAACAGAGCATCAACAGTCTTCTGGTCCCCCCATCCACCAATGGGATAGGTCCACAGAGAGATCTGAGTTACTCCAGCATCTGAGGCAGCAGGCTTATCCTTGCCACCAGCAGCAAAAACAGTTGCGAGGCACAGCAGAGCTGCTACGCCAGCTACAATTTTCTTCATAAGATTCCTCCTAAAAGATTTCCACTCCATTTTAGATGGAGCATACTTGTATTCTAGTTTAGGTAATTATATTTGTCAACATTTTTTTTATAATTGCGAATATTTTTTATAATAAAAAGTAAAAAAATTATCTATTCAGTTTCTAATGCTTGTACACAAGTTGACACAAACAATGGTTTGTTGTAGTTTTGAAATGTGTCTAAACAAGTGCCCCCTATGCAGACCGAAATTTACTCAACTATCCAGAATAGGATTCGCTCAGGAGAATACACTCCTGGGGAAAAATTGTCTGAAAACCTGCTGGCAACAGAATTCAACTGCTCCAGAATGCCAGTGCGGGAAGCATTGAAGCATTTGGAGCAGGACGGATTGGTGACCATCCAGCCTAAATCGGGGACATACGTTCGAGGCTACTCCCCAGAAGAGATACGCAATGCAGTGGAGATCAGAGCCTACTTGGAAGCCCTGGCCTTCACCCTTCTGATAGAAAAGAATGTTGATACCACTCCCATGGAGCGTTGTATAGTGGACATGGCACGCTGCATGGAAAACCAATCTTTTGACCTTGCGGCCTTTGGAGAGCACCACATGCAGTTCCATGGGGCTATGGTTCGCCTGGCAGACAATCCATTTTTACTGGAGCTCTACAGTCGGCTCCATCTCAACGCACTGCAAAAGATCTTCTTCGATCCCATGTCCCGAGAGGAGATGGCTCTCACCCACGCAGAACATCAGAAGATCCTCCAATACATCAAGGACAAAAATCCGGAGGGAGAACAATTCATCAAGATGCACCTCTGGAAAAGACGGGAACACTGACGTTTTCAGAAAATAAGATTCCCGCAGTTGAAAAAAGCGGAACCTCGAATTCTTCATCCTAAAAGCAAACTTTCCCCAATAAACCACTTTGGAAAAAAAAAGACTGCTTGGAAACCAAACAGTCTTTAGTGCGGCGAACCTGACTTGAACAGGCACAGCTCGCGCCACCAGCACCTCAAGCTGGCGTGTCTACCAATTCCACCATCGCCGCTCATGTTAACTCAATAACAGAAACGATGATACCACAACGGCAGCTTTATGTCAAGCAAATTTACCTCAATATGCAGAGCCAAGTCCGCCGGGCTTCACCTGGAAGTGGCTGAACTCCATGCCGAAGGAGGCCCGCCCCTGGGTGACAGAACGGAGGTTGGTGGAGAAGCCAAACATCTTGGCCATGGGAGCTTGGGCGTGGATGATGTCTCCCCCCGCCTTGTCCTCCAGGCTCAGGATGATACCGCCCCGCTGGGTCACCTGGCTCATGGCATCCCCCACAAAATCCTTGGGACAGACAATGTCCACGTTCATCACCGGCTCCAGCAGCTCAGGATTCGCCTTGCTGCACACCGCATCGAAGGCGGCCACCGCACAGGCCTCGAAGGCGAAGGTGGTGGAACACAGCTCATCGTACTCCACGCCAGTGACGGTGACGGCAATGTCGGTGCAGGGATAGCCGTACTTGATGCCGGCTCCAAAGGAGTTCTCGATGCCCCGCTGCACTGCCTCCAGAATCTCGTCGGGGACGCTGCCCTTCTTGACGGTGCATTCGTAGCTGTTGCCACTGCCCGTCTCCCGTGGCTCCACCTGGAGGGTGACGCCAGCCTTGTTCTCCTTTCCCCCGAGGACACGGTCGTAGCTCTCGCTGTGGGTGGCGGCGGCGGTGACAGACTCCCGATAGGTGACCTGGGGAGAACCAACACGGGCCTCCACCTTGAAGTCCTCCAGCATACGGGTCACCAGCACATCCAGGTGCAGCTCCCCCATGCCGGAGATGATGAGCTGGCCCGTCTCGGCATCCTCACGGGAGGTGAAGGTGGGGTCCTCCTTGGAAAGGATTTCCAGCGTCTCCTTGAGGCGGTCCCGGTCGGAAAGGGTGGCTGGCTCCACTGCCACAGAGATAACTGGCTCCGGAAAGTTCATGTCCTCCAGCAGCACCGGCATGCCCTCGCTTCCCAGGGTATCTCCCGTCTGGGCCAGCTTGAGGCCGATGAACACGGCGATGTCACCGGCGGAAACGCTGTCCATTGGCTCGCTCTTGTTGGAGTGCATCCGCAGGATGCGGTTCACCCGCTCCCGCTTCTTCTTGCCCACGTTGAACACCTGCTCCCCAGCCTTTATCTTGCCGGAGTACATGCGGACGTAGCAGAGACTTCCCGCCTCCCGGTCATGCTGAATCTTGAACACCAGGCCCAGGGCAGTGCCATCAGGGGAGCAGGGAATCTCCACCATCTCCTCCTTCTTGACGTGGAGGGCCTTGGCAGGGGGAATTTCATCCGGGGCAGGAAGATAGTCTACGATAGCATCGATGAGGGGCTGGACACCAGTATTGCGGCGGCTGGCTCCACAGAGGAAGGGCACGAAGTCCCGGCTGATGGTGCCACGACGGATTTCCTTCACAAGGGTTTCGTGGGGAATCTCCTCCCCCATCAGGAAGAGCTCGGCAATGTCATCGTTGTGGGCGGCAATCTCGTCCACCAGCTTTTCCCGCCACTCATTGGCCAGCTCCAGACGCTCCGGCGCCACGTCGCACTCCGTCATCTTCTCCCCTTCGGAGGCGGCGTCCCAGCGGATTTCCTTCATCCGCAGCAGGTCGATGACCCCCTCAAAGTCGCCGCCGGAACCGATTGGAAGCTGCAATGCCACCGTGGCACAGCCAAATTTTTCCTTTACGTCGGACATGGCGGCGAAGAAGTCGGCACCGATGCGGTCCATCTTGTTGACAAAGCAGATGCGGGGGACCTGGTACTCGTCGGCCTGGTGCCACACCGTCTCGGTCTGGGGCTGCACGCCGCCCACGGCACAGATGACGGCAACGGCACCGTCAAGGACACGGAGTGAGCGCTCCACCTCGGCGGTGAAGTCCACGTGGCCGGGAGTGTCGATGATGTTGATCTGGTGGTCGCGCCACCAGGTGGTGGTGGCCGCCGACTGGATGGTGATGCCCCGCTCCTGCTCCTGGGTCATCCAGTCCATGGTGGCGGCTCCGTCGTCAATCTCGCCGATGCGATGTATCTTTCCAGTATAATAGAGAATACGTTCTGTTGTTGTTGTTTTGCCCGCGTCGATGTGGGCCATAATTCCAATATTTCTCATCTGTGACAGCATAATGGAAGATAATACTGGAAAAGAGGGTTTTTCTCAAGGGAGGAGACAGAGGCTGGGATTTGACGGGGGGATGGATTCTTGCTCCTGACAAAAAGCCACCAGCTCAGTGTGGCTACAACCCCATCCAACCGACCCACCAAATTTCACCACGCATCATTTTTCAAAGCCTCCCTCACGTCCTCCAACCCCACATTGCAATAGTCAAGCTGACCGGACGCAGAAATCCTGTTCAGGATTGCATTTACACTGCCCACCTCAAAATCCTCATGCAATCCCATCTCCTCCTTTGACAATGACCTCACGAGGGAAACGATAAGTTCAATCCGTTCCCGGACATCAAGTGCTATGGCCTGCTGCAAAAACATCTGAAACTCTGCGTATGGCATCCACTCCTCCTTACACTCAAGTATACCACATCCCCCACCCCACCCCCGCAAAGTCAAATGTTTCCTGTCGTCGGGCAAAAAACCTTGTTGAAGGCAATCTAGCAGAAGAATCTGATTTCCCCGAATTGCTCTGTCCATTTTTTACAGATAAAATCGAATCGGGTTTCTATGACGGCAAGAATATCATTCAAAATATGCAAGGGGATTTTCGACGAATTCTTCGCAACGATGCAATGGCCGGCCCTTGTTAGCCAAACCTTTGTGGCATTGGCGGCGGGGCGGTTTTCCGATACATGCACATGAATCGGCTCGACTGGCAAATTCTCGTTGGACCAGATGTATACGAGGTATGAGCCAATCTTAAAAATTTGCGGCATTACCAAAGCCTCCCTGACGGGCAAACTTATAGATGAGATGGGAGCCTTTTCTGATGATGTCCTCAAACTGCTCCATGTCTTCGGGGGAAAATCCCGTTACGTCAGACCATTCGTAGGAGGGGAGGCTGCAATAGGCACTGGCAAAGCCCCCGTCAACAGGTCGCTCAATATAGACGGAAATGCTTTCCACTCCGTCCACTACATGGATGTCAGAATGGGTGATTTCGGTCTCGTCTGGAAGTGTCATGTAAGGGTATTTCATATATCTATACTATAGCTTTTCCCTCCAAAAAACAAGCGAAAGTCTCGTGGAGAGCAGAGCAATCCCGACCATGACATTCCACGCAAAAACCCTTGCCGATTCACCATCGGTAGGAACAGCAGCGGAATTGCCGCCAGCAGTTCCCGCTCCATATCCAAATCCGTCTCCACCCCCCCCCCTATCATACCATACAAATCACTATAATACAACAACTTACACAGTACATCCTCTTAGCGACAAGGGCAAGGATGGCTCTGCCTGCACAGGCACAGTCCTCCCTGCCTTTTTTCATGGATTCCGTGTCGAGGCTGCGTCGCAGCCTGAATCCAGCAGAAACTTGATAGACAAGGAGGTTATGCCATGGGCAAGACAACCGTAAAGCCAGGGAATTCCCACTATGGAGAGGGCGGCAGGATGCCCTCCACCACCGGGAACCCCAGCGGCGGCCAGCGGGGCAACAACCCACCCAGCACCGGCAGCTCTACAACGAGCGGCAAGGGTAAGAAATGAGGCAGGCCAGTAGCAGAGGATGACCCACCGAGATCTTGGCGCTGCATAGGTGCAGCATAGGCTCTGGGAGGTCTGCCGAATGGCGGGCCTTCTGAAAACATGAGAGGGCTTGGTGGTTCCTCCGCCCACCTAATACGGCACCGAGCCGTAGCATGGGCTTAATCCGACTGACCAACTGGTCTCGGCCGGAACGGAAGCGTAATCCCACAATTAGGAAGGAGCAATCTTTCAAGAAATGACCAGCCTGGGTCATGAGTACACGGGGCAGGCTTGGAGAGCGGTGGGACTCATCCCTGCCGTTCTCCGCTTTTTTATCCACACACCACAAAAAAGGAGAAACATCATGCAACAGGACAATCCGGCTGGGGCCCAGAGCGACCGACCACATACAACAAGGAGTGGGGGAAAAGTTAGATCATGAGATTGAATCTCAGCTCCAGTCTTCCTATCGAGCTTGACTGACATCGCAACCAGACACCAGCTGGCGGACGAATTCTGTGGCGGGATTCGAGCGAATCTCCTCCGGGGTTCCCAGCTGGTGGATGCGACCGGAGTGCATCACCAGGATGCGGGTTCCCAGCAGCAGAGCCTCGTTGATGTCGTGGGTCACCAGCATAACGGTGATGCCAGTCTGACGACGAATGCAGAGGAACTCCTGCTGCAGCTGGCGACGGGTAATCTCGTCCACAGCGCTGAAGGACTCGTCCATCAAAAGGATTTCCGGCGATGCAGCCAGAGAGCGGGCAAGCCCTACCCGCTGCTGCTGTCCTCCAGAGAGCTCCGAGGGATAGCGCAACCGCAGGGATTCATCCAGCCCCACAATTTCCAGCCATTTGGACACATCCTGAGCAATCTTTTTTTTGTCGGCCCTCTTGGTCAGGCTGGGGACATAGGCAATGTTCTTCTCCACCGTCATGTGGGGAAAAAGCACATTGCCCTGGATGGAGTAGCCAATCTTGCGCCGCAGCTGGGTAAGATTGGTCTCACGGGTATTCACCCCCTTTACCAGCACGTCCCCAGAGGTGGGCATCAGCAGACCGTTCACCAGCCGCAGGACAGTGGTCTTGCCGCAGCCGGAAGAACCGATGATGGACAGGCACTCCCCCTCCTCCACTTGGAGGGAAAAGTCATGGAGAACAAGATTCTCCCCGTATGCCATGTTGACGTGCTGGAATTGGATGAGACTCATTTTACCAGTCCTGATTCCTTCAGGAAGGCTGTGGCCACGGCAGCGGGATCCAGTCCCTCCACCTCCACCTGGTAGTTCATGCGGGACATCTCCTCATCGGAGAGAATGTTCTCCACCTTCTTGAACACCTCCAGCAGCTCAGGATGGGCCTCCAACACCTGGTCCCGCACCACAAATCCACACATATAGGAAGGATACAGGTTCTTGTCATCCTCCAGCACCACCACGTTGGAGGCGGAAAGCTGACCGTCGGTGGTGAAGGCGTTCATCACGTCAATCTGCTGCTGGCGGATGGCATCGTACTTCAAACCGATGTCCATGTCCACCGTGTCCTTGAATTGCAGGCCGTAGGTGTCGCAGAGGGCATTGAAGCCGTCCTCACGCTCGTAGAAGTCGTAGTTGGCTCCGAACACCAGCTGGTCGGCGATGGCCGCCAAATCGGAGATGGTCTTGAGGTTGTACTGCTGGGCAATCTCCTGGCGCACCACGATTCCATAGGTGTTGTTGAAGCCCAGCATACCAACCCAGCTCATGCCCAGATCCTTGTATCCGGCTGTCAGCTGGTCAAAGAGATCCTCTGTGTAGAGGCCAGACTGCTTCAGCACATTGTTCCAGCCAGTTCCGGTGTACTCAGGATAGAAGTCGAAGTCTCCCTTCACCATGGCGGGATGGATGTTGGTGGTTCCGCCGCCAACTCCCTCGGTGAGCTGCACCGTCAGATCCGTGTCCTGCTCAATAAGGGTCTCCATCATGCTGGCCAAGATGAACTGCTCCGTCATGGGCTTTGATGCCATGTGAACGGTGGCAACAGCCTCCTTCTTTCCACCAGCAAAGGCAGCTCCTCCCACCAGAACAAATGCCACCAGCAAGGCGGCTGCCGACTTGCAGCCAGCCATTGAAACCTTGAAATTGTTTCTCATAAAAAAACCTCCAAAAAATCTATCGATTGAATCCAGCGCACTACCAAAGCAGTGGAAGCCACGCAAATCCGCCGATTCCTCCATCAACTTCTATGCTTTTTCACCACCCGCTCCACCATGCCAATGAAAAAGTCAGCCACCACTGCCAGCAAGGCAATCAAAATGCTGCCTGCCAGGGTCATGGACTTGTTGTTGGTGGTGATTCCCCGATACACCGCCACCCCCAGCCCCCCTGCCCCGATAAAGGAGGAGACTCCCGAAAGGGCAATGGTCATCACCGTCATGCTCCTGATTCCCGCCACAATCATCGGCAGAGCCAGAGGCAGACGAACCCGCAGCAGCACCTGCATTCTGGTGCTTCCCATGGCAGTGGCGGCATCCAAAAGCAGAGGACTGACAGTGGTCATGCCCGTATAGGTGTTCCTCACCATGGGCAGCAGGGCATAGATGGTGAGGGCGATGATGGCGGTGGTATCGCCAATGCCGGAGAAGGGAATCAGAAATCCCAGCAATGATAGGGAAGGAATGGTGTACAGCAGGTTCACCACAGCGATGGTGGGCTTGGAAATCAGGCTAAATTCACCAACCAGTATTCCGATTATCAAGCCCAACACGATGGCAATGCAGATGGCTGTAAAGGAAATTCTCAAGTGCTCACCCAGAAGTCCAAGGAAAAAGTCCTGCCGGCTCTGCATGAGCTGGAAGGCTCCCGAAATCACGTTCATCCATTCCGTCCTTAAAATAAAATCGACTACATATTATAATGGAAATGAAGTTTTCTATACAAGTAGTAAGCCACTGGTAACTCTTTTGCAGCAGCCCTATCCCACCACATTCACCGGCCTTCCCTGCTGGAAGGCGGCCAGATTCCCTGCGGCAATATCCATGAGGCGGCTGCGGGCCTCCTGGGTAGCCCAGGCGATGTGGGGAGTGAGGATGCAGTTTGGGGCTCCCAGCAAAGGATTTGACGGATCCATGGGCTCCCTGCACACCACGTCGGCGGCATACCAGCCCACCTGCCCGGACTTCAGGGCGGCCGCCATGTCCTCCTCCTGCACCAGGGGGCCACGGGCAGTGTTGACGATGATGACGCCCCGCTTCATCTTGGCGATGGTCTCGCTGCGCACCAGATGCTCCGTCTGGGGAGTCAGGGGTGCATGGAGGGAGATGACATCGGCGGTGGCCAGGAATTCATCCAGCTCAAGCGCCTGAATTCCGCTGCTGGCGGGAATCTTGGCAGGAGTGCGGGTGCAGCACACCACCCTCATGCCCAGAGCCTGGGCAATGGCGGCCACCGCCTGGCCGATGCTGCCGCAACCGAAGATGCCGAGGGTCTTTCCCCACAGCTCCAGCTGGGGGCTCTTCCAGTAGCAGAAGTCCTTGGAACGCACCCACTCCCCAGCGTGGACAGATTCGCTGTGGTTCTGGACGTGGCAGCAGACCTCTAGCAGCAGGGCAAAGACAAACTGGGCCACCGCCTGGGTGCTGTAGCCGGGAATATTGGTGACGATGATGCCCCTCTCCCTGGCGGCCACCAAGTCCACCACGTTGTAGCCGGTGGCCAGCACGCCGATATATTTGAGACCAGGGCAGGCATCCATCACCTCCCTGGAGATTACCGTCTTGTTGGTGAGGATGGCGGGAGCATCTCCAATACGCTCCACCACCTGTTGGGGTGCAGTGCGTTCGTACACCGTGAGGGAACCGAGTTCCTCCAGGGGCTTCCAGCTGATGTCGCCGGGATTCAGGGCAAAGCCGTCAAGTACAATTATCTTCATATTAAATTCTCCTTGCAAATACAGATGGGGCCTGCCACGGCTACCCCTTCAAGAAGGTGTACTGCTCCAAGTGGTGGAGAGGAACCAAGGGAATCAGGATGGGAGTATGCTCCACGTAGGCCTGGTACTCCGGGTCGTCACCGTAGTTGTTGTTCTGGCGGATTTCCAGCCGGCGAGCTCCACCGAACATGATGTAGACAATGCACAGGTAGCCTACCGTCGAGGCAATCCACTGGAGGGCAGTCTGGTTGGAGCCAAAGCCGGAGAGGAAGCAGCCGGTCCAGAAAAGAATCTCTCCAAAGTAGTTTGGGCAACGGACCATCTTGTACAAGCCCGTATCACAGAAGCGCTTGGGGTTCTCCCGTTTTGCTTGGAATTTCTGTACATCTGCCCAGCTTTCCACCATGAGTCCGCAGGCCATCACCACACCGCCGATGCTTGCCCAAATCCAGCTGGTGGGCAGCATGAGGCGCACATTGGCCAGCCGGAAGTACACCGGGGACACCTGCATCACGTAGAGCACCGCCACAGAAAGCCAGATGGCCAACTTGAAGGGAACAGTGACAGGCTTGCTGGTCTTTGTCAACTCAGGAAGGGCCTTCTTGTAGGAGGAGCTCTTTATCTCCCGCACAATCAGAAAGCCACTGAGACGGAGGCCGTAGAGAATCAGCAGGAAGCAGAGAGTAAAGGACGAGGGCTGCAGGCAGTCGCTGTACATGATGATCATGGCAACGGAGCAGCCTGCCACAGAAAGACCATACCCTACCGAAATGAAGTAGAGGAACCGATACCAGCCCAAGCCACTGATAGCCAGGGCGACACAGAATAAAATTAACAACGTCATCAGTTGCAGTATAGCAGATGTAAACTAATAGTAAAAGGGGGAGGGATTTGCCCTGTCGGGCAAAGGGGCTGGTTCTCGAGAGTCCAGTCCAGCCCCCACGGTAGCTGGGCCTGCCGAGGGGACGACTTGGGCCTAAACCTCGTTTCAAGTGCTCTATAATTATATTCTGGGACATTCTCTTTGAGAAAAACCAGTGATTTTTCTATACACATTTTAAAGTTCTCTTTATTTTTATTTCGTTTAAAAAAACCTGACACCATATCAGTCACGAAAGAATATGTATATTTTTTTAATTTATTGGATGTTTGGGATTTTACTATATCAGAATAAAC
>CAMGSV010000067.1 GCA_946061495.1 uncultured Spirochaetales bacterium
ACGCCTACACAACACAACGCTCACGGAGCGCAATTTTCTACCAATGGAGGTAACAATATGAACTCATTAGCATTCTTTAACCCGCGGTTTACATCCGACCTTTTCGATGTAATTGACAGGAATCTGGCAGATTTGGTGCCTTCACAGGCAACCCCCCAGGTTGTCTCCCCCAAGGTTGACGTTCGGGAAACTCCCGACGCCTACATCCTGGACATGGATCTCCCCGGCCTCACAGAAAAGGACGTGGAAATCAACCTGAAGGATCGTGTCCTGTCCATCTCCTCAAAGATGGAGGAAAAGAAGGAAGAGAAGAAGGACGGCGAGTGGCTCATCAAGGAGCGCCGCTCCAGCTGCTTCTCCCGCCGCTTCACCCTGCCCCAGGACATCGACGCCGAAAAGGTGACGGCCGAATTCAAGCACGGTGTCCTGTCGGTGGACATTCCCCGCAAGCCTGAGCCACAGGCAAAGCAGATTGCCATTACCGTGAAATAAGGGAAGCCCGACGGAGGCACCCGTCGGGACTCAGTATCCACTCCTTAGATTTTGGGGCTGACCTGGATTATCCAAGTCAGCCCCATTTTTTACCGTATATCCTCGATTTCCAGGGTGGAATTCCGAAGGATTTCCTCGAAGGTACTCCGCTCCACGCCAGTCACCTTTACTGTGCACCGCCGCTGGGAAAGGTCATCCCCATCGAAGGTCACCAGGGACACGATGTTTCCGTTGGCATCGGCGATTGCCTTGGAAACCTGGGCAATCATGCCGGGCTTTTCCTCCACCTGGAAGGTGCCACGGATTCCGTCGTGGCGGGCACCAAACATATCAACGAAGGTGCGGAACAAATCCGTCTCTGTAATGATTCCCACCAGCAGATCCCCCTTCATCACCGGAAGACAACCCACCTGTGAGTCAGCCATAATGCGGGCGGCCTCCTCCACCACCTCTGTCTGCTGAACGGTGAGTACATTGCGCTCCATCACCGTCTCCACCTTCAGCTTGGACAAGAGATAGCTGATCTCATACATATCCAGGGAGGTGGCCGCAGAGGGGCCAGCCTTCACCAGGTCCTTCTTGGTGACAATACCCACCAACCGATTGTTCTTGTCCAAGACCGGCAGCTTGCCAATCTTTTCCCGTGTCATCAACGCCCGGGCATCATTTACTGACATGTCAGGCGAAACAAAAATCGGATTCCGTGTCATTACATTTGCAATAATCATTTTTCCTCCTCAGGCATCTATTCTAACCGCCAAGATAGGCGGCCTTCACTGCATTGTCCTTGGCCAGCTCCCCTGCATCACCAGACTTTGTAACCAACCCTGTCTCCAAAATATACGCCCTGTCCGCAATAGACAGCGCCTTGTAGGCGTTCTGCTCCACCAAAAGCACCGTGGTTCCCGCCTTGTTGATACGCTGTATGATGGAAAAAATCTCGTCCACCAGAATGGGGGCCAGGCCCATGGAGGGCTCGTCCAGCAGCAGCAGCCGTGGCTTTGACATCAATGCCCGCCCCATGGCCAGCATCTGCTGCTCACCGCCGGAAAGAGTTCCTGCCACCTGGCGAATCCGCTCCTTCAGTCGGGGGAACATCTCGTACACCATCTCCAGGTCCTCCTTGATTCCACCCTTGTCCTTGCGAGTGAAGGCCCCCATCTCCAAGTTGTCCCGTACCGACAAGTTGGCAAAGATTCGCCGTCCCTCCGGCACCTGAATCAAGCCCTTCCGCACAATGGCATCGGGAGACAGGGAGCTTATGTCCTCCTCCTCAAAGACGACGCTTCCGCCCGCCTTCTTGATGATGTTTGATATTGAATGGAGGGTGGTGGTTTTTCCCGCTCCGTTTGACCCGATGAGGGTGATGATTTCTCCCCGGTTCACCTCAAAGCTGATTCCACGAAGTGCCTTGATTGCACCGTATGAAACAGCCAAATCCGTCACTTTCAGCATCATAGACTCACCTCCCCGCCAGCATTGTCCGTACCCAGATATGCCTTGATGACATCAGGGTTTGACTTGATTTCCTCTGGAGTTCCGCTGGCAATCACCCGTCCATAGTCCAGCACCATCAGCCGCTCGCAGATTCCCATCACCAGATGCATGTCATGCTCAATCAAAAGGATGGTCAGGTTGAATTCCTTGCGGATAAAGGCGATGAGCTTCATCAGCTCGTCCGTCTCCTGGGGATTCATTCCAGCGGCAGGCTCATCCAGCAACAAAATCGATGGATTTGCCGCCATGGCCCGCACAATCTCCAGCTTACGTTGCTCGCCGTAGGGCAGGTTTGCCGCTATCTCATCCTTCTTGCTGTCAATCTTGAAAAGCTGCAGCAGCTCCTCCACCTTTTCCGTCATTCGCCGCTCGTCCTGTCGAAACCGAGGAGTCCGCAGCAGCACGTCCCAGGGCTTTACGTTTCGCTGGGAATGGAGTGCAATGCGCACGTTGTCCGCCACCGTCAGCTTGCCGAAGAGCCTGATGTTTTGAAAGGTGCGGGCTATGCCGATTCTGTTCAGCTGTGCAGGCGTTTTTTTCGAGGCCACGTGGACACGTCCATGGCGGTCCCAAAAGTTTATCTCTCCCTCGGTGGGTGTGTAAATGCCGGACAGCATGTTGAACACGGTGGTCTTTCCCGCACCGTTGGGACCGATCAGCCCCACCAGCTCACCGGCATGAAGCTCGCAGTTAAAGTTGCTGACAGCCCGCAATCCACCGAACACTATGGAGATGTCATTTGCCTGCAGCAAAAGGTTTGCATTCTTGCTCATCACTCATCTCCTTTTTCAGACTTTTCGCTGGCAACGGCCAGCCTCTTCTTTCTTCTGCCCGCCACAAAGGCCAGCAGCCTGTCCCACAGCCCCACAAAGGAAATCTCCTTCATACCCAGCAAGCCCTGGGGACGGAACAGCATGACAAAAATCAATATCAGAGGATAAATCAGCAGGCGGTAATCCTGCAGGAACCGCAGGAACTCCTGCAAGTAGGTCAGCACGAAGGCGGCGACGACGGAGCCAGTCACGGAGCCCATGCCGCCCAGCACCACAAAAATCAGGTAGTCGATGCTGCGGTTGAAGGAGGCCACGTCCGGCTTCACAAATCCAATGAAGGGAGCGTACAAGGCACCGCCAATACCGGCGATGCAGGAGGCAATGGCAAAACCAATCATCTTGTACTTGAACACGGAGACACCGTTGGAGTTTGCGGCAATCTCATCCTCTCGCACCGCAAGGATGGCACGTCCATAGGTAGAGCGAACAAAATTCTGCAGCAGCACGATCACCAGCACCAGCATTCCGATGACAATCAGATAGGCGTAGTCAGCACGGGCCACGAAAATCGTCGTGAACCGCAATCCGTTGGCTCCGCCCGTCAGGTTCTTGAAGTTCACCAGCAGCACCCGGATAATCTCACCGAATCCCAAGGTCACAATGGCAAGGTAGTCACCCTGCAGCTTCAGGGTGGGAAATCCAATCAAGATGCCGAAAACCACCGTCACCAAGGCTGCAATCACAATGCTCACCGCCAAGGGCATTCCCACCGTCTGGGTCAGGATAATGGTGGTATAGGAGCCAATGGCCATGAATCCAGCCTGCCCGAGAGAAAGCTGGCCAGTAATGCCGCAGATGACGTTTACACTGATAGCCATGATTGCATTCACGCCACCCAGGGTAATGATCTGTGCGGTGTAGGCATCAATCACTCCCGCTGAAATCAGCAGGTAGGGCACTACAATTGCCGCCACCGCGACGCAGCCAGGAATCAACATATCACGAAGAACCTTGTTTCTCATACCTTCACCCTCATCTTCTCACCAAGAATTCCCGTGGGCTTTACCAGCAGGATGATTATGAGGATTGAAAAAGAAATGGCATCGGAGAACTGTGACACCAAAAAACCCTTGGTCATGGTCTCCGCAATTCCCAGGATATAGCCCCCCAGCATTGCTCCCGGCACAGAGCCAATTCCCCCAAGAACTGCCGCAACAAATGCCTTCAAGCCGGGCATGGTTCCCATGGTGGGCTCAATCTGGGGATAGGCGGTGGCATACAGCACACCACCAGCCGCCGCCAGCACGGCACCAAGGGCAAAGGTAAAGGCGATGGTCTTGTTCACCGAGATTCCCATCAAGCTCGCCGCCTGCATATCATAGGATACGGCTCGCATCGCCTTTCCCGTCTTTGTGTAGTTGATGATGTAGTTCAGAACTATCATCAGAATGGCAGACAGGGCAATGACTATCAGCTGGATATTGGAGATGGAAACCACACCAAGATTCAGGTTCACCGTCTCCATGGTGGGATACTGCCGTGGGTTTGGTCCAATGAAAGGCAAAACACGTGCTCCATTCTGCAGAATCAGAGACACGGCTATAGCAGTAATCAGTGAATTCAACCGTGGTGCCGAGCGAAGTGGCCGATAAGCAAATCGCTCAATCAAAATCGAGATGACAGCACACACCACCATGGCAAAGATAAAGGCTAGGAACATGCCCACTGGTGTTGTTCCAAACTGCCGTAGCACAAAGTACCCGGAATAGGCCCCCAGCATTAGAATGTCGCCATGGGCAAAATTAATCAGCTTTACAATTCCATAAACCATGGTATATCCCAGGGCAATCAGCGCATAGACGCTTCCCAAGGACAACCCGTTTATCAATTGCTGAAGAAAAAGACTTCCCGCATCCATGAATAAACTCCGTTTCCCACCTGATTTAACAATGGTAAATTTAGAAAGATTTAGACCTGATAAATTTGTCCGACTATTTTACAATAATTCTGTGACTTATAAAAGACATTTCTTCAATTATATGTGTTTTTTCAACATAAAAATGGCCCGAAACATCCTCGCAATGCTCCGGGCCATTTCTTGTCAGTCAATCATTAGGGATTAACAGTAGTCTTGTATACAGGGGCCAGCTTGTCGCCATCCTTCACAATCTCCAGCATGACGGCAGACTTCACGGGATTGCGCTTTGCGTCGAAGGTAAGGTTTCCTGTCACATAAGCACCATCAGTCTTCATCAACTGTCCCTTCAGAACAGAAGGATCTACAGAGTTGGAAGCAACCATGGCATCTCTCAACAGATACACACAGTCGTAACCCAAAGCAGCGAAAGAAACTGGTGTTGAACCGTACTTGCTGCGATAGCTCTCTACAAAGGTCACAACCTTCTCGTCTGTTGAGTCAGCAGCATAGTGGTTTGAATAGAAACCGTTCAGCACTTCATCACCAGCATTGTCGATGATGCCGTCCCATCCATCTGCACCAACGATGGAAGCATTGATTCCCTGAGCCCGCAGCTGCTTTGCAATCAAAGCAACAGTTCCATAGTAGTCGGGCAGGTACACCACATTAGGATTGGTGGTCTTAATCTTTGTCAGCTGTGCGTTGAAGTCCTTGTCGCCAGTGCTGTAGGATTCCTCAGCAACAATCTTTCCACCGCCCTGCTCAAAGGCAACCTTGAAATTCTCGTACAGTCCGATGGAGTAATCGTTCTGGATGTCATAGAGAACGGCAGCGTTCTTTGCACCCAAGCTCTCAAGAGCAAACTTTCCACCAACAGTACCCTGGAAAGGATCGATGAAGCAGGCACGGAACACGAAGTCACCTGCATCAGTGATGTCAGTCTGAGTTGCGGCAGGAGCCAGCAGCAGCACGTTCTGAGCCTGTGCCAGAGAAGAGATGGCAGCAGTACAGCCAGAGGTCAAGGATCCAATAATCACATTACACTTGTCCTTTGTCACCAGCTTCTTGTATGCATTCACGGACTTCTCAGGACTTCCTTCATCATCCTCAGCAATCAGCTCCAGCATCTTTCCGTTCACACCACCAGCAGCATTGATCTCGGCAAGCGCCATCTCAACACCATTGCGGCACTCAGTTCCATACACAGCAACACTACCAGACAAGGGGAAGATTCCTCCGATCTTGATTGTATCTGCTGTCTCCTTGCTACAACCAGTAAACAGCATACCAGCTGTAATCAACACAAAAAGAACAAACATTGTCTTCTTTGCGAAGTTTCTCATTGTAACCTCCATTGCATTTGAACGCATTTTAATAAAACTTAAGTTTTTTGTCTATCACTTAAGAAATATCTGAAAAAAAATGAAAAAAGCCGCCCTGTAACGAGGACGGCCTACGCTGTCTTCTACAATTTAGACAGACTTACCATTCTTGATGGCGGCCTTGCAATACTTGCAGATCTTTGCCTTCTGGCCATCAATCTCCTGCTCATACAGAACCTTGATACCATCCTTCTTGCAACGTGCACATACTCCACGTCCGTGGGCAGCCAAATCATGAATTCCTTTTCCGCGATGAGATTTAGACATCGTAACTCCTCTGCAGGAAATCCTGCGGTCTTATTCGGAAGCCTTCTCAGCAGATTCCTCTGCAGGAGCTTCGGCCTTAGCTTTAGTTTTAGCTGATGTGGTCTTCTTTGCAGGAGCCTTCTTCTCACCAGCATCCTTCTTACTAGCTGCAGCCTTCTTGGGAGCGGCTTTCTTCTCAGCAGGTTCCTTAGCCTTCTTTGTCTCCTTCTTCTCGGTCTTGTCACCGGAATCAAGCTTGTAGTCTACAAGCTCAAGGATAACCATGTCGGCTGCGTCACCCTGGCGGAAACCAAGCTTCAACACACGAGTATATCCACCAGCACGATCCTTCATTCTGGGACCAATATCGGTAAACAACTTGGCCAGAATTGTCTCATCCTGAATGTAACGAGCTGCCTGACGACGATTGTGCACGGTATCCACCTTGCTTCGAGTAATCAGTTTCTCAGCTGCCTTTCTCACCTCAAGCGCTTTCGCCTTGGTTGTAGTAATTCGCTCATACCGAAAGAGCGATGTTACCATGTTCCGGGACATTGCACGACGATGTGCAGTTGTCCTGGAAAGAGGGTTAAATCCATTCTTATGATTCATCAGATTCTTCCTTCTCCTTTGGCAGTTTATCAGCGTCTCGCAGATGACTGTAGTCAGTCATACCCAAATTCAAGCCCCATTCCATGAGCTTTTCCTTGATTTCTGTAAGACTCTTCTTACCAAAGTTACGAGTTTTGGCTATGTCATCCTCTGTCTTTCGGGTCAATTCTCCGATAGTGCGGATATTTGCATTCTTCAAACAATTGGATGACCGGACAGATAATTCCAATTCATCAACGGGAGTGCTCAGAATCTTGCGAATCTTCTCATCTCCTTCGTCCAGATCCCTGTCATGACCAAGGTCACTATCATTGAAGTTGATAAAGACGGCAAAGTATTCCTTTGCAATCTTTGCAGCTTCTGCAAGTGCGTCCTCGGGTGAAGTCGTTCCATCTGTCCAGATTTCCATAACGAGCTTCTCATAGTTATTACGCTGACCAACACGACAAGGCTCAATTGCATGCTTTACTTTCAGTACAGGAGTATAAATTGCATCCATTGCCATTGTTCCTACAACTTCAATGAGATGCTCATTATCTTCTGCTGGTACATATCCCTTACCACAATCAACCTGTATCTCAATTTCCAAGTGAGACTCAGCCATCATGGTAAGAACAGGCAAGTCCTTGGAAAAGATCTGCAGGTTTTCACGAGCAAAATCGTTACTGGTGATTGTGCCTGGCCCCTTGAATTCAAAGAGGAAGGTTTCCTGCTCAGCATCTCCGGTCAGCCGTAAGCGGATCTGTTTCAAGCTATTCAATACCTCAAGAGTATCTTCGACAACATTAGGAATTGTCTCGAACTCGCTGGAGATTACATGCGGAACATTATCTGAATCATAGGACACAATCCGTACAGATGAAATTGCATACCCCTGAACAGAAGACAGCAAAATTCTCCGCAATGTATTTCCTACAGTCGTACCGAATCCAGGCTCAAATGGATAGGCAACAACCTTTCCATAATCGCCAGTCGTTACTTCCTGTTCGAAGTTAATCCCCCGAGGCATCTTAAAACTTTTAAGCAGATTTTTACGGGCCATCAGAACTCCTCTTACTTAGAATAGAGCTCAACTACGAGCTGCTCTTTAATGTCAGCAAGATCCAGCACTTCCTCACGACGGGGATAAGCTGAAAATGTTCCCTTCTGGGCATCAACATCGATGCTGATCCAAGGCATTGCACCAGACTTGGACACCTCACCGAGAGAATCCAAAATCGAAGTCATTTTTTTGCTACCCTCTTTCACCTCAATGACATCACCAGGTTTTACGGCATAGCTGGGGATATTCACAGACTTCCCATTTACCAGGATGTGCCTGTGGGAAACCAGCTGACGAGCCTGTGAACGTGTTGATGCAAAGTGCATTCTGTACACCACATTATCCAGGCGGCTCTCCAGCAACTTAATCAAGTTCTCACCGGTTACACCACCCATCCGCTGTGCGTGCTCAAAAGTCAAATGGAACTGCTTCTCAAGCATTCCATACATCCTCTTAATCTTCTGCTTTTCGCGCAGCTGAAGGCCGTACTCGCTCTTCTTACCAACACGAGCCTTAGGATCCTTTCCAGGAGCTCCCCGCTTCTTGTTGATAGGACACTTGTCGCTGTTACAGCGCTCGCCCTTCAGGAACAATTTCTTCTGTTCAGTTCTACAAAGCCTACAAACAGGACCTGTATATCTAGCCATTCTTCCTGTACTCCTCTACTACATACGGCGTGTCTTACGGGGCCTACATCCATTGTGTGGAATGGGGGTAACGTCAGAGATTGACTTCACCTTCAGTCCCATTGCACCCAAAGAACGAACAGCAGACTCACGTCCAACTCCAGGTCCCTTTACGTACACATGAACTTCACGCAAGCCGTAGCTTGCCGCCTTCTGAACAGCTGTCTCAGCAACAGACTGAGCAGCAAACGGAGTAGACTTCTTTGCTCCGCGGAATCCCAATCCACCAGAAGAGGCCCAAGACAACGCATTGCCCTTCAGGTCAGTGATTGTCACGATAGTATTATTGAAGGTTGCCTGAATATACACGTTACCTTCATAAACGCTTTTCTTTTCCTTACGTTTCTTCACGGTTGCCACGTTATCTCACCCCCTCTTACTTCTTCTTACCTGCAACGGTCTTTTTCTTACCCTTGCGTGTACGTGAATTGGTGCGTGTCCGCTGACCACGAACGGGCAATCCCTTTCTGTGGCGCAATCCACGGTAACAACCGATATCCATCAAACGTTTGATGTTCAGACCGATTTCAGAGCGAAGCCGTCCTTCAACCTTATACTCACCGTCAATAATTGCACGGAGAGTGGCCAACTCCTCCTGAGACAAGTCATTAATAAGCGCATCAGGATTAACCTTAGCCTTACTGCAAATCTCATTGGCAGAAGAACGTCCAATACCATAGATGTATGTCAAGGCAATGTTGACATGCTTGTTAGGGAGGTCAACTCCCGCAATTCGAGCCATCTGCTACTCCTCAGCCCTGTCTTTGCTTATGCTTAGGATTAGAACAAACAATCCGGACAACACCGAAACGCTTGATAACCTTACATTTGTCACAAATGGGCTTTACGCTGGTTCGTACTTTCACAAAAATCCCCCTGTAAAGAAGTGTGTTCACATAGCCGGATCCTAGCAAATCGCAATGATTACAATCCGGGTTCAACGATTATACCACACTTCCCTACCTTGTTCTAGAGTTTTCTCACAAAATCTACAGATTCCGTGACCGAATCTTACCCTTCTTGACCAATCCGTCGTGATGATGCATTTTCAACAATGCCTCAATCTGACTCATTGTATCAAGATCAACACCTACAATAATCAGCAAGGAGGTTCCACCCATCAACATTGCAATTGACTGGGGCAGGCCAAACAGCCCTTGGATTATTGTTGGCAAGACAGCGATTACTGCAAGATACAGTGAACCGGGTAGCACAATCCGATTCAGCACCTTCTGCAGGTACTCCTCTGTCTTATCTGTTCTGATGCCGGGGATTGAGCCGCCATTCTCCCGGATATTCTTTGCAATCTCTGCGGGATTGAACTGCACTTGTGTATAGAAATATGCAAAGAAAACGATCAGCAATACAAGGAAAATATTATACCACCATCCTGTAGGTGACAGGAATGCAGCCAGCCGGTTGAGCCAGCGGACATCTGGACCAAGACTAGTGGCAATCTGGAGCGGGAACTGCAAAAATGACGAAGCAAAAATGACAGGAATCACTCCAGATGGATTAATTTTGAACGGAATGTATGTGCTCTGGCCACCATACATCTTCCGGCCAACAACACGCTTTGCATAATGCACGGGAATCTTTCGCTGTCCCTGCTGTTCGAAAACAACTAGGATGATGATTCCAATGAACATTGTGAAAACGACAATGACAAATACAGGGTTAATAGTTCCATCTACAACGGCAGAACCCAACTCCCATACAGCAGAGGGCAGGCGAGCGACAATACCTGCAAAAATCAGCATGGAAATACCATTTCCAATACCCCTTGCAGTAATCTGCTCACCAAGCCAAATGGTAATCATTGTTCCCGTCGTCACACTGATCATTGCAATGAATTTGAATGCCAGTGAGCTTGACAGAACAACGGCGCCAGGAATGCTGGTAGCATACACAGTGACAGCCAAGGACTGAATCAGACAGACAACTACTGTTCCGACTCTCGTCCATGCCTGCACTTTTTTCTGACCCCCATCTTCCCGAGCTATTCTTTTCAAGCTGGGGAAGATAATCAGAGCCAACTGCATGATAATCTGTGTTGAGATGTAGGGCATAACGCCCAACATAAACACGGAAAAATTAGAGAAGGCTCCACCGGCAAAAAAGTCCATATAATCCACGAACGCATTGCCACGGGTCAAGGAATCAAAGTAGGCTGTCAAAGCCTGGGGATTGATTCCCGGAATTGTGAGAACACTACCAAGGCGAAAAACGGCTAGCACTACCAAGGTGAAGAAAACACGTTCTCTCAGCTCCTTCACCTTAAACATATTAACAATAGGATTGTTTGCCATGCTGTTTTTCGCTCCGTTTAGTTGTCAGCTACAGTCACTGATCCGCCAGCCTTTTCAATCTTCTCTTTTGCGGAGGCGGAAACCTTGTCTACAGCTACAGTCACCTTTTTTGTAAGATCACCGTTACCCAACACCTTAATCAGTACAGCGGAGTTCTTTACAAGTCCCTTAGCAACCAAGGTCTCCTTGTTCACCGTCTCTCCGTCAGCATACTTAGTCTCAATATCGCACAGATTTACGATATCAAACTCCTTCTTAAAAGGATAGTTTGAGAAACCACGCTGAGCAATACGGCGGAACAAAGGCATCTGACCACCCTCGAATCCGATG
>CAMGSV010000068.1 GCA_946061495.1 uncultured Spirochaetales bacterium
GAATGTAGACTGAAATCTTTTCCTAGAATTAAAACTCGACTTTAGGGCTGAGTAATATACTTGCTTTGAGTCAGATTTTTACGTAAGTAAATACGGTGAAGAACTCTACCCTTATTCAGGAACAATTACCTGGGTTGTCTCCGCATCCTGAAGCTTTTCCTGGAGCCACAGCTTTATATCCAGCTTTATTTCCTGATGAGTGGCCCGGAACAGCTGCTGGAATGCCCTCCACACCAGCCTTCGGGTTTCTGCATTCACCAGAAGGAAGGCACTCACAGCCTTGCCAGGATTCTTCTTCCAGGTGTCCACCAATTCAGAGATGGTGGATGCCTGGGAACTGGAAAGAATCTCGAAAAGTCCGTCCACCACACGCTCCCGTTCCTGGCTGGACAAGTCTCGCAGCCAGCTCTTCACACTGCGATCCAGCATCTTGCTGCCACCGGAAACCTGCTCCACCACCTGAAAATGAGGGCCATCCAGCTGCCAGGAAAAAGGATCGTGCTGCAAAAGCCCCGTCTCGTGGCTTTCCACCACGACATAGTCCTCCTCATGCTCCAGCAGCATTCCCACGATGGATTGATTGGGAACAAAGGTGTGGACGCACTCGCTGATTTCCTGGAATTCCTGAGCCTGGGTAATGCTCAGCTCAAAGCCGGGACCATCATTGTTGTACACATCGCCAATTCGCCGCTGGACCCGTTTCCCACAGAAGGTGGCGGCATACACCGCTAGATTCCCTCCCTTGGAGTGGCCTCCCACCCTGATTTTTCCCGGCAGACGAGTCGCCGCACGGCACAAGTACTCCAGGGCAGACTGCTGGGCTGGCACTGGCGTCATAAAAACCATGTTGAAGTCTTCCTTCCAGCCCACCAGCGTATTGTCCGTACCACGGAAAGCCACAAAGAAGCTGCCGTCCCCCAGAGCAATGGTGATGGCAGCAAACTGCTTCTCGCTGGCGGCATCATGCTCCTCCACAAAACCGCTGAGCCGCAGCTGGCCGTAGCGTTCAGTGGTGGCCAGAGCCTTTAGCATCCTGGCAACGCTCTCGCTGAAAAATAGTCCTGTATCAATCCGAGCGGCGACATCTGAGTCAGCAAAAAACGTCTCCGCAGCCTGGGCAATGGTCACTCCCTCCTGGCTGAATTCCTCTGGAACAATCCCATTCAGCCTCAGATAGGCGAATTCACAGAAAATCAAGGCATCAATTTCATTGAAGGGTGATGCCTCAAAGGACAAGTCACCCCGCCAGATGATGTAGTCGAAAATCGTACTCATACTAAAAAAATAGTGACAGGTCAAGCTAGTGGTCAAGTATCTATTTGTTACAAGCTGGAATGAGTGTCGTTTTTTTATTGACAAGCAGAATTCCCTTTGTTACACTTTCTATAATTGACAAATCATTCATTTGGAGAATTACATGAATTTTAAAGACGTCCAACTTGTTCGGCACAAGGTGCAGCACCTCCTGCAGACCATCACCTTTATTTTGGAGCTGATACTGGCACTCATTGTCACCGCCATTATTGTTATGCAGGGTATCCACCTCATAAAGCTGTTTGTTGCCCACGTATTTGACCCTGCAGTCACGGTGCAGTATTCTGATTTCTTGAAAGAAGCCCTGGACATTATCGTCGGAGTCGAATTCTTAAAGATGCTGTGTCAGCACAGCATGAGCTCCGTCATCGATGTGCTGCTCTTTGTACTCGCCCGTCATCTTGTTGTGGTGGAGTCCACCATGCTGGAAAGCCTGCTGTGCATCATCTCCGTTGCCATCCTCTTTGCGGTACGCAAGTTCCTGATGATTCGCCCCCTCGCACAAAAGGGACAGAAACAAGAGTCATCTAATCACCATTAACTGGCTTCCCCATCCATTCCGGCAGCCTTGCGGTACCAGATTCTGCACTCCAGGGCTGCCATCAAGATGGCAACAACAGAGAACCACCAGAAACCTCCGCTAAATCCAGCGAAGAAGTTGTAGACTCCATGAAGCGCCACCGCCAAGACGAAGGGCATCACCAAGGGCACCTTCTTTCCAGGAGCCTTTTCCACAGGATTCCGCCACGTCCATACGTAGATGCCTGAAAGCCCCCCGCACAAGCTGTGCATGGCAACGGCAGTCAAGGAACGAATTTGAATATTCTGATATCCTGAAAAGAGATAAATGACTGTCTCAAAGCAGCCCAAGGCAAGGCCACTTATCAGGCTCATGGCAAGGAACACCCCAATGCCCATTTTTTTGTGGGGCAGCAGCAGCAAGGAAAACATCTTCACCATCTCCTCCACCAGCCCGTTAAACACCATCACCGTAATGAGCACTGACAACAATGTATCCTTTGAGAACACGGGCATCTTCAGCACAAGGTATTGGAGAATGACAATGGGGATGAGAGAAAACAGTCCCACCAAGGTGGAGCCGAGACCGTAGCGCACCTTAAAGCCCGGCACGGCAAGACAAAAGAGCACCAAAAAAAACACCAGCGGCACGAAACTCAATCCCATCAGCACGAATACAGACATAGCTATACCATACTCCGAAACCAATTTCTGTTGCAAGCTACCTTGTCACCGGGTATAATCTCGCTATGAGTCAGGGAATCATTCTTTTAGGAATCAAGCATTGCGGCAAGTCCACCCTTGGCCAGATGCTGGGAAAACAGTTCAATTGTCCTTTTTTTGACACCGACAACGTCATTTCAGAAATGACTGGAAAGACACCCCGGGAAATCTATCAGCAGCAGGGGGCGGAAGCCTTTATGGAAGCAGAGGCTCGTGCCTGCGACTACCTCGGCCGTTATCTCCATACCTTGGGGAAGGATGAGTATGTCATTGCCACAGGAGGCGGCATCTGCACCAACCAGCAGGCACTAGACTCCTTGCACAAGCTGGGCTTCTTTTTGTTTCTGGAAGTACCGGAGAAGGTGGCCGCCCAGCGCATCATAGACGAAATCCAATGGGTGGATGGTGTCATGACAAACCTGCCCGCCTACATCGCCAGCGAAAATCCCGCCTCCACGGAGGATGTGGCGCAAATCTTCGGCAGGTTCTACCAGCAGCGTTCCAACCAATACCGCAAGCTGGCTCAAATCACCTGCAATCTCAAGGGGGAGACGGCGGAGGAAAACTGCCAGCTGCTTTGCGAAGCCCTCTTTTCCCAAGACTGCCACTGGGACTAGGCCCCATCCAGATGAGCCCCCCACATTGCCAGGCGATTTAAAATAGAAAGGACCGGAACTCCGTCAAGAAGCCCCGGTCCTTCATCATTCACTGGAAACCATTAGTGGCAGCCACAACCACAGCCGCTGCAGCCACCGCCACAACCACCGTGGTCATCGTCGTAGTAGTCGTCATCGTCGCCACAGCCACAACCGCAGCCACATCCACCACCAGCCAACTCCTCAGCGGTGGCCTCCCGAACCTCTACAACCTTGATGTCAAAGAAAAGCTTTTCACCAGCCAGCGGATGGTTTGCATCCACGGTCACGCTTTCGTCGGTAATCTTCACCACCGTAACAACATGGCTGCCATCTGGGGAGGAAGCCTCAAACTGCATTCCCACCTCGATGTCGGCTCCGTCAAACTGAGCTTTGGGCACATCAAAGACAGCCTCATCGTTCCGCTCACCGTAGGCGTCGGCAGCCTCAATTTCCACGGCAAAGGCATCTCCGGCCACCTTGCCCTCCAGGGCAGCCTCCAGACCGGTAATCAAATCGCCACGCCCATGGATGTAATCCAGCGGGCCTGCATCCTGGGAAGAATCGATAACCTCACCAGCTGAATTCTTCAAGGTGTACTCAATGGACACCATCTTGTCTTTTGAAATGGTCATTTCAACTCCTCAATGTTTGTGTGGGACAGAGCGCCCAAAATTAGAAGGCCTGGACAACCTCAGTCACCTCAGGGATAGCGTCCTTGAGGCGTCGCTCAACACCCTGCTTTAAGGTCATGGTGGCCATGGGACAACCACCGCAGGCGCCCGTCAGCTTAACGTACACCTTGCCCTCTTCCATCTTCACGTATTCCAGGTCGCCGCCGTCAGCCTGCAGCTGGGGACGAATGGTATCCAATGTTTCCTTTACTTTATCTTCCAGTGACATACGCACTCCTTCTCGAATAAATATACGCTTAAAATACACAGAAAACAACCAATCGTCAACGGTTAGCAGATGGTAATTTTTAGCAGATTGAGAAAAGTCCTTTTCTACAGTACAATGCCTTCATGGTGCAAAAACTAGAATTGACTTGGTATGGAAAAGAAAACGAAATAAAGGTGGAGCCACGCCTCTTAATTGAAAACCGCAGCCTTTCCAACACGGAAAAGGCCCCGAACACAGAAAACATGCTTATTCACGGAGACAATTTGCTTGCCTTGAAAGCCCTCGAAAAAAAATACGTGGGCAAAGTCAAATGCATCTACATAGACCCACCGTACAACACGGGGAGTGCCTTTGAGCATTATGATGACAATTTGGAACATTCTATTTGGCTTGGATTGATGCGAGAAAGATTGAAGCTCTTATGGAATCTTTTATCTGATGATGGAAGTATCTGGATAAGTATTGATGATGAGGAAGTCGCATATCTAAGGATTCTTTGCAATGAAATCTTTGGCCGTAATAATTTTGTCACCACAATTATCTGGGAAAAAAGAAAAACAAGAGAAAACAGAAGGGCGTTTTCATTCAAACATGATTATGTTATTGTTTATGCAGCAAACAAAGAAAAGTTTGAAACCACAAGAAATCCTGTGAACCTTACAGAAGAAGTTTTGAAACGGTATAAAAACCCAGACAACGATCCTCGTGGTGCTTGGCAATCAATTTCTGTTAATGCACAAGCTGGACATGCAACACAATCTCAATTTTATGAAATCACAACTCCTAGTGGAAAGAAGTTGAATCCTCCTGCTGGGCGGTGTTGGCTTTATACGAAAGAACGCTTAATGGAACTAATAGCTGACAACCGTATTTATTTCGGTGTAGATGGTACGAATGCTCCTCGGCTAAAGAAATTTTTATCTGAATCTGAAAATGATGGATTAACTCCTGAAACAATTTGGTATGCAGATGATGTAGGGACAAACGACACATCAAAAAAAGAAATTCTTGGACTTTTTGGAAAAGACAATATCTTTGATACTCCCAAACCAGAAACCCTTTTGCAAAGAATAATCCATATAGCCACAAATCCCGGCGACCTTGTCCTTGATTCCTTCCTGGGATCTGGAACAACAGCCGCTGTTGCCCACAAAATGAACCGCCGCTACATCGGCATTGAAATGGGGGACCATGCCTACACCCACTGCAAGCTCCGCCTTGACAAGGTTATCTCTGGAGAGGACAAGGGCGGGATAACGGTATCCGCAAACTGGCAGGGTGGCGGCGGCTATCGTTTCTATGAGCTTGCGCCTTCTTTGATTTTAAAAGATGATTTCGATGAAGAAATCATAAATCCAGCATATAATCCCGAAATGCTTGCCGCAGCCATTGCGCTGCACGAAGGCTACACCTACGAGCCTGACAAAAGCACATTCTGGAAGCAATCAAAGGGAAATGAAAAAAGCTATCTTTTTGTAACCACACGGCATCTGACGCAAGGTTATATGGATTCTATTTTTTCCACGATGGCAGAGGATGAGTTTTTAATCATAGCCTGCAAATCCTATGATTCTGCTTGCGTAAAAGCATACAAAAATATTGCAATCAAAAAAATCCCCCAAATGCTCCTTGACTCATGCGAGTTCTCAAAGGAAAACTACAACCTGAACATAGTCAATCCGCCTGCTTATGACGACGAGGAGGACGCATAGAACATGAATAGCAATTTCCCACAATACACAGTTGATTATATAAGCGGTACAATGTGCCTAAGAACTCCGCAGAAAAAGTCCCTTGCAATTTTGGACGAGATTCTCTCTTCAATAAATCTTAAAAAAGGCATGAACAACAAGGTGGCTCTTGGCTCTGTCCACTCCCTGTGTCCCACCTGCTCAGATTTTGAGCGGGACTTTATGTCGCTCACGTTCGCACTTGCAGCGGGAGTCGGAAAAACAAGATTGATGGGAGCATTTATAACCTATCTTTTCACCAACCACAACATAAAAAACTTCTTTGTAGTAGCCCCGGGCAAGACTGTCTATGAAAAACTGAAAAGTGACTTAGGATATCCTTCAAGCTCTAAATATGTTTTTAAGGGCTTGGGCTGTTTCTCAAGTCCTCCCATGATTATTTGTGATGATGATTACCGGAACAAAAATGCAGAACTTTTTCCCGGCGGAATAAACATCTATGTTTTCAATATTGATAAATTCAATAAAGAGCGCTCCAAGATGAAAGCCTTAAATGAATATTTGGGACAATCCTTCTTTGAGTATCTGGCAAGTTTAGATGACTTGGTTCTTCTTATGGATGAATCACATCATTACAGGGCGGAAAAAGGAGCTGCAGCCCTCAACGAGCTGAATCCTTTGTTAGGACTTGAAACAACAGCAACACCGATTGTAACAAAAAACAGCAAGCAAACTCTTTTTAAAAATGTGGTTTACGAATATCCACTCTCAAAAGCGATTGCAGACGGATATACAAGAACCCCCTATGCCGTAACAAGAAAGGATATTGCGGCATATAACTTTGGAGAAGAGCAGCTTGACAAGATGATGATTTCAGACGGAATCATTTGTCATGAACGAACCAAGCAATTCCTAAAAGATTATGCCCAAGACACAGGAAACCGGCTCGTCAAACCATTTATGCTCATTGTCTGCAAAGATACAGACCATGCGGAATCAGTATCACAATTTGTTACTTCTGATGAATTTAGAGATGGCTATTACAAAGACAAGACAATTACAGTCCATTCCAAGCAAACCGGTTCTGAATCTGATGAAAACATGAATTTGCTCTTGGAAGTAGAAAAAAACGACAATCCAGTTGAAATAGTAATCCATGTCAATATGCTCAAAGAAGGGTGGGATGTAAACAATCTTTACACCATCGTACCGCTTCGCACAGCCACATCAAAGATCCTTAGAGAGCAAATGGTCGGCCGAGGCTTACGACTGCCCTTCGGAGAAAGAACCAATATACCGGAAATCGATTCTGTAATGCTTACAGCACATGACAAATTTTCAGATATTTTAGCAGAAGCCCAAAAAGGCGACTCTATCTTTAAAGCTGGGAATGTCATACAAATTGAAGAGATAGAAGAAGAAAGATTTATAAAGCAAAGCTATCTTGACTTTGATTTAGCCAGCGACCAAACAGAATTCTACAAAGAAGCTGGATTAGAAAGAAACGAAGTCAACAATCAAATAGCACAAGCCATCCATGCAACAATCGAAGACGCTGTAGCGGAAAAACTGGTTTCCGTCTCCCATTCCCCTGTAAATTTTGAACAAATAATCCAAGAGGCAAAAGACACGGTACTGAACAAAATGGAAAACACAGCCAAAGAAAAACCAGATTTAGCTCAGTGCCTAGAAGCTTTTAATGACTTGCCGCTTTTTGTTGCAAACAAGGCCGAAAAAGTTTATAAAAAAATCCAAGAAAAATGTATTCCGATACCAAAAATCAAAATCACAGATGAAGGGGCAGAAGAATATAAATTTGTTGATTTTGATTTGAATCTTTCTGAGTTTACACAAGTACCGGTAAGCAATGAACTTTACACTCAAAATCTTATTGATATGTCTGAACGTAAAGAAATTAAAGGAGTTGAAAAACTTAATTTTGAAGCGCTGAATCCAGCAAAGGTTATTTTGGAGTTATTAAAACAAAAACCAGAAATTGACTACGAATCCTGCTCAGACTTATTAAAAAAGCTCATAAGCCAAGTTATAAATCATTTTGCAAGCAAGCATACAGAAAGTGACACTAAAAATATTGTTATGATGTATTGCAAGGATATTTCCAACAAAATTTACCGCCAAATGATGCAGCATTTTTATAGAGACAACACTCTTTTAAGAGAAGAAGTTATGTCTGTTTCTGGTGCAAACATAAAACAAACCAGTCGTTACAAATTTGAATGCAATCTTTATGATACATTCAAAGAGAAATGGTTTGGTTCCATAAAATCGGTTCTTTTTACAGGTATAAAAAAAGGAGTTTTCAGCTCAGCTGTATTTGATAGTGAACAAGAGCATATTTTAGCCCGCATAATGGAGATGGATAACGATGTTTTAAATTGGCTCCGTCCTGCAAAAACTGAATTCAATATATATTACAATCATGGCAAAAGATATGAGCCTGACTTTGTTATTGAAACAAAAGACAGTATCTTCCTAACTGAAGTAAAAGATTCCTCCAAATTAAACGATGCTGATGTCATTGCAAAAAAGAACAGAGGAATCCAGTTTTGTAAAACGGTCTCAGAATGGGCAAAAGCAAACAGCTTTAAGGAGTGGAAATATCTGCTTATTCCCCATGACCAAATACGAGAAAACTCTTCGTTTAAAAATCTTGCCACTCAATTCACGATGGATTGAAACATTACCTTTCATTCACCATGATTCTTTTGATAGATTTCTCATTGTACAAGCTTAAAATGTACACTTGACTCTAGTCACAATATGATGGCAAAACCTTGTGGCAAATCACCTCCCCGCCACCTAGCTTTTCCCTTCAAATTTTCTTATATTTAATCTATGAAAAGATTCCCTGTATCCATTATTATTTCTCTGTTGGTTGCGGTGACTTTTACCGCTTGTGTCTCCCAGAAAAGTGCTGTTCCGGGGGTTACCGCCATTCGTTCCATGCCGGAAAGCGACTTCTACCAGGCGGACCTGGACATTCCTGAGTTCGCCGATGCTCCCCAGCTGAACACCCTCATCTCCAACAAGGTGAACGGTTGGTTCGATGACTTTATCAATGCCGCCGAGCTGAACCGCCAGATGACCGTGGACTTTGGGCAGCCCTTCACCTTTGAGAACCAGTGGAAGGTTCCCCTGAATACCAGCGATTGTGCCAGTGTCCTGCTGACCGCCTACCAGTTTACCGGTGGAGCCAATGGTCAGGAAAAGATGGCCACCTTCACCTGGAACAAGCTCACCGACAGCCTCATGACCTTGGATCAGCTTCTTCCCCTGGTACTGAAGCAGCCAAATCTGGAATCCTTGGCCACCATCTGCCGGGAGGAGCTGACGGTTGCCTTGGCAGCCCAGAACGATGCTGACCTCCAGTCCATGATTCAGGCAGGAACGGAGCCTGTTCCTGAAAACTACGATTTGTTCACTATTTCCGACAAGGGACTCACCATCTATTTCGAGAAGTACCAGGTGGCTCCCGGCTCCCAGGGAAGCCAAGCCGTCCTCATTCCCTACTTGAAGTAGCAGCCTATTGTAACCACGTCCTTCCTCCGAAATTTAAACGGTAGTTAAACTGCCTTTAGAGGAATGGAGGAAGGGATGAAGCGTTTTCTCGTACTTGCATTGAGCCTCGCCCTAGCGGGGCTTTCTTTTTCACAAACTGGTGTCCAGGCCAGCGACACGCTATCGGAAACAGGAGGAAAGCCTCCCAGAGACCCCGCCGGACTAGAAATCTTTCGGCGTGCCTACCCAGACGTGTTTTTCAATGCCATCTACCAGCGGGAGGTGATGGACTGGAAGGTGGAGCTGACCATCCCGGACGGGGACGGCAGCAGGACGGCCACCTTGTACTGGGCCAACGGCAGTATGCTGCCTGAGTCGGAGCTGGGTCGCAAGGAAAAGTACTGGACCCTGCTGTACGGCTACAAGTACGGGGAGCCGCTGGAGGATCCCGCCGACTTCACCCCGGAGCAGGTCAACCGCATGAAGAATTTCGTCTCCTCGGAAAACCGCCGCACTGGTGCCGGAACCCCCATGTTCTTCTTTGACGCAATCTACGAAAGCCACAGTCAGGCCAGTCTTGAGCGACACATCGAGAAGGTCACCTTTCTGGGAAAGACTGTCCGTGTGCACCAGCGGCTCAAGGAACCGCTAAAACGAGTGGAGGCTCGAATCAATCAGGCGGCGGCCACAGACTCCACCATCAAGCCCTTCATTGCCGAAATAAACCAGCTGGATGCCTACTACTGGCGGCTCATCGCCGGCACCAACCGCAAATCCTTCCACAGCCTGGGCATTGCAGTGGACATCCTGCCGAAGAGCCTGAAGGGCAAGGCTATCTTTTGGAGCTGGACAAAGGATGTGGATCCCAACTGGATGCTGACGCCACTGTCCAAGCGATGGATGCCGCCCCAAACCGTCATCGACATCTTTGAAGACGAGGGCTTCATCTGGGGCGGCAAGTGGGGAATCTGGGACAACATGCACTTTGAATACCACCCGGAACTGATTCTGGCTGCCAAGCAAAAAAAGGGATTGCTCCAAAATTGAGTACATAGTATAGTTGTTTCAATCACTGTTTCGCCTCACGTTGCAGCAGACTTAAAGGACGAGACAAGAGACAAAGGAGAAATCACTATGGAATTGAAAAAGGCCATCATCGACAGGCATTCCATCCGAGGCTTTACCGCTGAGCCCGTATCAAAGGAAATTGTTGAGGACATCCTCAAGACAGCGGGACACGCCGTTTCCGCCAAGAACACCCAGCCCTGGCAGTTTGCCGTCATCACAGGTGATGTGCTGAAAAAGATTGGAGAGGAAAACGAGGCTGCCCTCAAGGCTGGTGTTGAGTTCGACTATCCCGACACCTCTTTTGAGGGTGTGTACCGCACCCGCCAGGTTGACGTGGCAAAGAAGCTGTTCAGTGCCATGGAAATTGGACGGGAGGACAAGGAGAAGCGGGACTGGTGGCTGGCCCGTGGCTTCCGCTTCTTTGACGCACCAGTAGCCATCATCCTGTACATGGATGCAGACATGGACTCCGAAGTTTCCCGCTTTGACATGAGGGCTGTAACCCAGCTGATTACGGTGGCAGCCATGGAGCATGGTCTGGGAACCTGTGTGGAATACCAAGCAGTCATGTACCAGAAATCCCTGCGGAAGCATCTGGGAATTGGAGAGGACAAGAAGTTTGTGGTGGGTATTGCCCTGGGTCATCCCGATTCTTCATTCCCCGCCAACGCCGTGGTGACAGGACGGGAGGAGGTTTCCACCCTGGCCCAGTTCTACGGATTCTAGAAAAACCTTCCTTTCCCAACATCAGCGGGAAATAAAAAAGGCCCCAGCTGAAGTGCACCCCAATTATTGGACACTTTAGCTAGGCTGATTTTAAGGACTGATT
>CAMGSV010000069.1 GCA_946061495.1 uncultured Spirochaetales bacterium
TTTTCTTTTTTGTGCCAATTAATTAATAACTGCCCAATATCATCAATCGGTTTGCCTTTTGAAGTTTTCCAATCTCGTTTTGAATAGTATTCAAAGAATTTTTCAGCATCAACATTCAAAGAATTTTCAGCAACAAAGTTTTGAATTTGAGAAAGAGTGGGAGTGCTTTCTTCACTTCTTCCATTCTTTCCATTCTTTATATATAATAATTTATTATTATATATATATTTGTATGGTCATGTTAAGAATTATAAAAAAAGTTGGCATGATTATTGCTAATCTGATTATGGATAAAGGTTGGAGGCTAGGCTTTGGCGCAAGAAAGTATATTGGAAATGTATTTTACGCAGATCAAACGCTACGAACGTCTGTCCCATGACCAAGAGCTGGAGGTTGCCTTAAGGATTAGAAATGGCGATGAGGCTGCCCGTCAGCGGCTGGTGAACGCAAACCTGCGGCTGGTGGTGAGTGTGGCGGAAAAATACGCTAAGGACGAGCAGCTGCTGCTGGATCTCATTCAGGAGGGAAACGTGGGGCTGATGATGGCCGTGGACAAATTCTCCTCCAGCTTCAATGTACATTTTGCCACCTATGCCTATCCCTGGATTACCCAGTACATCCTGCGGTACATCCAATCCAAGCTGCCAGCAATTTACCTGCCCTCAAGGAAGGAGGCGGAGGTTCGTCGCTTGAAGAAATCCCGCTCCTATCTCCAAATGATGCTGGGGCGGGAGCCCTCTGTCGCAGAGCTGGCCATCTATATGGATATGAGTGAGTCCTTGGTGCGGAAGACCTTGTCCTACTGTTATGCCTACTCAAGTCTTCATGCTGAGGTTAAGGGAGAGGAGGGGATTACCTGTGAAGACCTGCTGGTGGACGAGCGTTCCTCCATTGAACAGACTGGTTTCCGGAATCTGGTGGCAGCCGATGTGCGCCGTATGGTGGAGGAGCTTCCCAAGGCGGAACGGCAGGTTATCTACTACCGGTTCAATTTCGACAAGGATGCCCCGAAGCTGCGGACCTTCCGTCAGGTGAGCGGCAGGATTGGCTGTTCCGCCGAGACTGCCCGGAAGCTGGAGATGAAGGCCATGCAATCCCTGCGGCAGCGGGTGGGCCAGGAATCAATGAGCGTATGAGCCCTCAGGTGATTGTTTTCCTAATAGACTGGAAAGCAAGCCCCGTGGAAGAGCGTTTTGTCATCCTGAAGGGACTGCCCTTCGGGATTTTTTTAAATAAACCTTAAATCCGTGGCCGCCTGTGGTGTAATGAAATCTTCGAGGGGCGGGACTCCGCTATACTTTGTAGTGGCGGTGCTTGTTTTGACAGAGGCCGCCAAATTCCTTTCAGAAGGTGGTGGCCATGGACGGCAAGAGAAACGTGTTCTTTGGTTTGGCAGGTCTGCTGGTGGCAGTTCTTGTGATGGTGGGATGTCGTTCCATCCCCAAGGGGGTGTATCCGGTGACGGACTTTGACCTGCAGCGGTACCTGGGAACCTGGCATGAGGTGGCACGCTTTGACTTCGCCTTCGAGCGGAACCTGCGGAACGTGACGGCGGAGTACTCCATGAACGAGGACGGCTCCGTGCGGGTGGTGAACCGGGGCTACAATTACACCAAGGGCAAATGGCAGGAGTCGGAGGGAAGGGCCAGGTTTCAGGGGAGCCCCGACCTGGGAGCCTTAGAGGTGTCCTTCTTCGGGCCATTCTACAGCGGCTACAACATCATTGCCTTGGATCCGGACTACCAGTACGCCTTGGTGGCGGGCAAGGATCTGAACTATTTGTGGATTTTGAGCCGTACTCCCCAGATGCCCTCGGAGGTGCTGACGGAGTACCTGATTCTGGCGGAGTCCCTCGGGTTTGACATCGACAGGCTGGTGTGGTCGGGACAAGGACAGTAGGCGGTCACCAGGCATCGGGTGAGATTCCATGGAGTCGGCACTTGGAGTCGGCTTCATGGAATCGTCTTGGGGTCGTTTTTTCGGCTTCAAGGGAGAAAAACCTGCGGTGCCCTCAGGGTGTTGGAGCTTTTTGTCAGTATTTAAAAATACTTGATAAACTTTCAATCCAATAATTTTTCTTTACCCCACTGCTTGTATCAAATTTACCGGAGTGATATACTGAGGCAGTTTTTTTTCATAAAAATCAAAGAGGAACGATATGAGCAAAGGTAAGGTTGTTCTTGCATATTCTGGTGGACTTGACACTACAGTGATTATTCCGTGGCTCAAGGAGAACTACGACTATGATGTCATCGCTGTCTGCGTGGACGTGGGACAGGAGGATGACTGGAAGACGATAAAGCAGCGGGCCCTGGACACCGGCGCCGCAGCCTGCTATGTGGTGGATGCCCGGGAGGAGTACATCACTGAGTACATCTGGCCTGCGGTGAAGGCCAATGCTGTCTACGAGGACCGCTATCTGCTGGGAACCTCCACAGCACGGCCCCTCATCGGCAAGATTCTGGTGGAGTACGCCCGCCAGGAGAATGCGGTGGCAATCTGCCACGGCGCCACGGGAAAGGGCAACGACCAGGTCCGCTTCGAGCTGGCCATCAAGGCCTTTGCCCCCGACCTGCAGGTCATTGCCGCCTGGCGCGACCCCAAGTGGAACATGGACAGCCGTGAGGCCGAGATCAAGTTCCTGGAGGACCGGGGAATTCCCGTCCCCATGAAGAAGGACCAGTCCTACAGCCGTGACGAGAACATCTGGCACCTGTCCCACGAGGGCCTGGAGCTGGAGCAGACTGAGAACGAGCCCAACTACAAGCACATGCTGAAGCTCACCACCGTGCCTGAGGAGGCCCCTGAGGCCGGCGAGTACGTCACCATCGACTTTGAGGCGGGAATCCCCGTGGCCGTCAACGGCAAGAAGATGGGTGCCCTGGAGCTGATGACGGAGCTGAACAAGATTGGCGGCCGCAACGGTGTGGGGCTGGTGGATATCTGCGAGAACCGCTTTGTGGGCATGAAGAGCCGCGGCGTCTACGAGACTCCCGGAGGCTCCATCCTGTACTTTGCCCACCAGATGCTGGACCACCTGTGCCTGGACCGGGACACCTACCACTACAAGCAGCTGATTTCCCACCGCATGAGCGAGCTGATCTACGACGGCAAGTGGTTCACCACCCTGATGGACTCCCTGATGGCCTTTGTGGACAAAACCCAGGAGAATGTCACTGGTTGGGTGAAGCTCAAGCTGTACAAGGGATCCATCCGGGGGGCAGGCTCCTATTCCCCCTACAGCCTCTACAACGAGAGCATTGCCTCCTTCACCACCGGAGAGCTGTACAACCATCAGGATGCCCAGGGCTTCATTACCTTGGTGGGCCTGCCCCTGAAGGTGCGGGCTATGATGGAGCAGCAGGTGGGCAGGGGACAGGCCGTCCTGGACAATGCCACTTTCAAGAAGCGGCCTACAGAGTGACTTTTGCGGGGGAGCTTTGGGCCGCTTTGGCAGCCGGGTTCCCCCTGTTTTTTTATTCCAATGGGGGCTGGATATGACCTATTCACCAGCCCCAGATTATCGAGAGGTTTGTATGTTGACCCTAAAGTTTGGCGGCACCTCTATGGGAAGCGCCCGGCGGATTCTTGATTCCACGGACATCATGGTTTCCCGTGCTGAAGGTGATCGCATCAGTGTTGTTGTTTCCGCCGTGGCCGGTGTTTCCAACAGGCTGCAGGAGAGCATTGACGGCTGCCTTGCCGGTGCCCCTGCAGAGCCCTTTGTGGAGCAGCTGCGGAAGGTCCACCAGGATATTTGCCTGGAGATCGCCGCCCAGCTTCCCGCCTTTGTTCCTGCCACGGTGATGCAGCGGCTGGAGTTCACCTTTGCCGAATACCATCGCCTGCTGGAGGCGGTGTCTGCCTTTGGGGAGTGCCCCGATTCGGTCCACTGCAGGATTATGGGCAGCGGCGAGCTCCTGTGCGTTCCCATTGTTGAGGCGGTGCTGGTGGCCAAGGGGTAGAAGGGGGAGCTTTTGGGCTCCCGGAACTTCATCTTCACCACTGGAAACCAGAAGGAGGGGGACCTGGACTACGGACGTACCACCCAGGCCTTTGCCCCTTACCGTGACGGGGAGTCCCACCGTCAGGCCCGGATTCTGTTGTTCCCCGGCTTCATCTGCTCCTGGCGGGCAAAGTTTGCCGACACCAAGTCGGTGCCCGGCCTTTTGGGGCGCAACGGCTCCGACTTCTCCGCCGCCATTGTGGGCTCCTGCCTGGGGGCCAGGAAGGTGGAGTTCTGGACTGATGTGGACGGCATCTACACCGCCGACCCCCGCATCGTGTCGGATGCCATCCTGGTGGAGGACATGACCTACGAGGAGGCCATGGAGCTGTCCTTCTTTGGCTCCAAGGTGCTGCACCCCAAGACCCTGGCCCCCCTGGCATCAAAGGGAATCGAGGCCTGGAGTCTCAACAGCCACAATCCCTCTGCACGGGGAACACGGATTGCCCAGGGGCCCTTCAACGCCACCAATGACGTGGGGCCGGTGCGGGGCATCTCCTGCCTCAAGAATACTGCCATGGTCAGTGTCTCCGGCTCCAGCATGAAGGGCAGGAGCGGTATGGCTGCCCGAATATTCGCCGCCGTCAGCCGTGGCGGGGTGTCCATCCTACTGATTACCCAGTCCAGCTCCGAGTACACCATCACCTTCTGTGTGCGCCAGTCCCAGGCTCATCTGGTGATGGACATCCTCTCGGCTGAATTCGAGCTGGAGCTGCGGGAGCGGCTGCTGAACGTCATCGAGGTGCAGGAGCATTGTGCCATCGTGTCCATTGTGGGTGACGGCATGAAGGAAAAGCGGGGGGTGGCCGGCACCTTCTTCAATGCGCTGGCCTCCCAGGACATCAACATCCTTGCCATTGCCCAGGGTTCGTCGGAGCGCTCCATCAGCGTGGTCATTGCAGGCAGCAACGGGGACACGGCGGTGCGCATTGCCCACCGGTTCTTCTTCAACACGGACCAGACCATCGAGGTCTTTGCCTTCGGCGCGGGAACCATCGGCGGCTGCCTGCTGGACCAGATTCGCGACCAGCAGGAGGAGCTGCTTTCCCAGCGCATCGACATTCGGGTCATGGCCATTGCCACCATGGACAAGATGCTGGTGGCGCCGCCCGATGTCAGCTCTCCTGGTCTGGACCTGTCCAATTGGCGTGACGAGGTGAGTGCCAAGGGGCAGCCCACCTCCCTGGAAGCCATTCTGGAGTATGTGCGGCAGGTGAAGCCCTTGAATCCTGTCTTTGTGGACTGCACCGCCAGCTACGACCTGCCGGAGCGGTATCTCGATATCCTTGAGGCGGGAATGCACATCGCCACTCCCAACAAGCGGGCCAACTCCATGTCCATGGACTATTACACCAAGCTGCGTCGCACCGCCAACAGGATGCGCCGCCTGTTCCTCTACGAGACAAACGTAGGTGCGGGGCTTCCCATTATCGATACCCTCCAGAATCTCTTTGCCAGCGGCGACAAGCTGAAGGGCTTTAGCGGCATCATGTCCGGCTCCCTGTCCTACATCTTCGGACGGTTGGACGAGGGGGCTACCTTCAGCCAGGCGGTGCTGGAGGCCCGGGAGAAGCGCTTCACCGAGCCTGATCCCCGTGATGACTTGGCAGGCCTTGATGTGGCTCGCAAGGCCCTCATCATTGCCCGTGAGTCGGGGCTGGCGGTGGAGATGGAGGACATTGTGATCCACAAGGTGTTCCCGGCAGACTTTGACGACTCCGGCACCGTGGACCAGTTCCTGGCCAATCTGCCTAAGGTGGACGATCACTTCTCCAAGCTGATGGAGCGGCTGAAGGCCGAGGGAAAGGTGCTGCGGATGGCGGCATCCATTCAGGATGGAAAGTGCAGCGTAGGTATGATGGAGGTGGACGCACGCCATCCCCTGTACACGGTGAAGGGCGGAGAGAACGCCTTTGTGTTCCATACCCAGCGGTACAATCCCATCCCCCTGTCCATTATGGGATACGGAGCGGGAGCCGGGGTGACGGCTGCAGGTGTCTTTGCGGATATTCTGCGCACCGTCTCCTGGAACCCGGAGGTCTAGGATTTGTTGGAGGTAGGCTTCGGAAAGGATTTTGGAAGGAATTCCTTTTTTAGGAATCGTTTTTCGGAGCTTTTTTAGACAATATAGTATTTAATTTGAGGAAAAAGATATGGTTATTGTTTTGCAGAAGGGCATTCCAGAAAAGGACAAGCAGGAGCTGAAGGATTTTCTGGTTCGCAATAAATTCAAGGTGAATGAGATCACTGGCGAGGAGGACACCATCCTTGGTGCCGTGGGTAAGGTTACCATCGACCCCCGTGAGGTGGAGATTCTGCCGGGGGTGGAGCGGGTGATTCCCATCTCCAAGCCCTACAAGATGGCCAGCCGTGAGTACAAGAAGGAGAACACGGTGGTGGAGGTGAAGAACAACCGTGGCCAGATTGTTCGTATTGGCGGGAACAAGGTGCTGGCCATTGCCGGTCCCTGTGCTGTGGAGAGCCTGGAACAGATGATGGGGGTGGCAGCCCGGGTGTCTGCTGCTGGTGCCGCCATGCTGCGGGGTGGCGCCTTCAAGCCTCGAACCAGCCCCTACGCCTTCCAGGGCTTAGGGGAGGAGGGCGTGAAGATCCTCCGCCAGGCAGGTGATGCCTACGGTCTGCCCATTGTCACGGAGATTGTCTCCGCCGACCATATCCCCCTGATGAAGGATTATGTGGATGTGTACCAGATTGGCGCCCGCAACATGCAGAATTTCGAGCTTTTGAAGAAGGTGGGCGCCTTGGGCAAGCCGGTCATTTTGAAGCGTGGCCTTTCCGCCACCATCGAGGAGTGGCTCATGGCCGCCGAGTACCTGCTTTCCTCTGGCACCGATGACGTAATCCTCTGCGAGCGGGGAATCCGCACCTACGAAAAGGCCACCAGAAATACGCTGGATCTTTCCGCTGTGCCGGTAATCCGTTCTTTGACCCACCTGCCCATCATCATCGATCCCAGCCATGCGGTGGGTATCCGGGACAAGGTTCCTCCCATGGGACTGGCAGCCATTGCCGCTGGTGCGGACGGAATCATCGTGGAGGTGCATTGCCAGCCGGAGAAGGCGGTGTCCGACGCTGCCCAGACCATGTATCCTGAGCAGTTCGAGAAGCTGATGCGGGACATTGACGTGCTGGCTCCGGTGGTGGGCAAGGAGGTGACCCATATCCGTCCTGCAGCTCCCGACGGACAGAAGGCTGCTACGGCCGGCTCCAGTGACGGCAGGGTGCGCTGTGCCTATTCCGGCGACCATGGGGCATACGCGGAGCAGGCCATCAGCCTCTACTTTGACGATGCCCAGGCGGTGGGCTGCAGCTCCTTCCGGGATGTGTTCCAGGCTGTGACTGATGGCCGTGCCGACTATGGTATGATTCCCCTGGAGAACAGTCTGGCGGGCTCCGTCTACGACAACTACGACAATCTTTTCCGTTTTGATGATGTGAGCATCTGCGGTGCCTACACCCTGCGGATTGAGCATGCCCTGCTTTCGGTGAAGGGAGCCAGCCTGGACTCCATCCAGCGGGTCTATTCCCATCCTCATGGCTTCCCCCAGTGCAAGGACTTTTTGGACAAGTATCCCCACTGGAACCATGTGGATGCTGCCTCCACTGCCACTGCCGCCGAACTGGTGGCCAAGGAGGGCAGTCTTGAGAATGCAGCCATCGCATCAACGGTGGCGGCGGACTACTACAATCTTGAGGTGCTGGCCACGGGAATCGAGCTGAATCCCCGGAACTACACCCGCTTTGTGGTGATTACGGCCAACGACAAGGAAATCAAGGATGCCCAGGCGGCGGCAGAGGAGATCTGCTGTGGCAAGACCTGCTGCGCCGCCTCCAACGAGGTGGCCAAGGCTTCTCTCGTGTTCATTGCCAAGAACAAGAGCGGTTCCCTCTATGAGTGCCTGGGAGTGCTGCACCAGCGGAACCTGAACATGACACGGCTGGAGTCCCGGCCCATTATGGGTGAGCCTTGGCGCTATATGTTCTACGTGGATCTGCAGCTGCCGGAAGGTGGCCGCACGGTGCTGGAGGAGGCTGTTGTCGCACTGAAGTCCAAGGCTGAGGAGGTTCGGCTTCTGGGTATCTACAAGGAAAGGAGCGTGTGATGGAGCGATATGTTCTTTCGGTGCTGGTGGAGAACCACGCTGGTGTATTGAGCCGTGTGTCCGGGCTTTTCAGTCGTCGTGGATACAATATCGACAGCCTTACGGTGGGTGAGACCTACAATCCCGGCCAGTCCCGCATGACCATTGTGGTGAGCGGTGATGAGTACATCCTTGACCAGATTACCAAGCAGCTGGCAAAGTTGGTGGAGGTCATCTCCATCCAGCATTGCGTTGCCTCGGAGACGGTGGTGCGTGAAATGGCCCTCATAAAGGTGGGGGCCGACGAGGCTCATCGTGCCGGTGTCATCCAGACTGCCAACATCTTCCGTGCCCGCATTGTGGATGTGGGGGTGGAGTCGGTGGTGATCGAGGTGACTGGCAGCGAGGAAAAGGTGGCAAGTCTCATCAGGCTGCTGGAGCCTTATGGCATCAAGGAGCTGGTGCGCACTGGTCTCACCGCCATGGGCAGAGGTTCCCAGGTTCTGGAATAGACCATGCCCCTCGCTCTGCCCATATTCTTTCTCTTCTCCATCTATGGTGTGGTGTCGGTATACCTGCCTATCATCCTCACCAGTATGGGATACACGGCCACCCAGGTGGGGCTGCTGCTGGGCATCTTCGAGGGGGCGGGAGTGGTGCTGCCCTTGGCCATGAGCCTGAGGCGGGAGCAGGGAAGGGGCTATGGACTCCCCCTGCTTCTGATGGGAGCGCTGATGGTGGTGGTTCCCTTCCCCCTGGTTCACCTGGGGGGATTCTGCTTTACCGCCCTCTTCTTGGTTTGCTATTCTTTGGGATACAAGGCGGCGGTTCCCCTTTCGGATTCCCTCATCAACAAGGTGCTGGGAGAGCGGCGTGATGACTACGGAAAGGTGCGGGTGGCGGGCTCTGTGGGCTATGTGGTGATGGCATTGCTGCTGCAGCGCTTCCTTCCCGCTGGAGCGGCTCACCAGTATATGGTGTGGATGCTGACCGCTGCCGTCCTGTTCATGCTCTCGTTGTTTTTTGTGCCGGGACTCTTTTCCAAGGACCTGTCCCCGTCCTCCCACAGGATTCCTGTCGCCGCAGAGCTGGGGCGGAGTCAGGTGGCGGACCGTGAGGCGGTGGGAAGCGTCATGGCGAGCTTTCCCCCGGTGTTTTGGATGGGCCTGCTGCTGGTTTTCCTCGGATTCTTCGGCCTTTCCCCCGCCACCAAGCTGTTTGCCTTGTACATGACCGAGTTCCTCCATTCCGATGCTACTGGTGCCCTCAGCGCCCTTTCCGCCCTTTCGGAGATTCCCTTCATGTTCTTTTCCAGCAGGTTCCTGCGGCGCTATGGTTCCTTGCAGCTGCTGGTGTTCTGCACTGCTATGGTGACGGTGCGGCTGGTGCTCTACATGGCCTTGCCGAATATGGCGGGAGCGGTGCTGGGGCAGCTGATGAATTCCATCACCTATGGCTTGTATCACCCGGCGGCGGTGGTGTTCGTGGCCCAGTGCGCCCCCAAGGGAAGGCTGGTGCTGAGCCAGAGCCTGTACTCCATCTTTGCGGTGGGACTTGCCAGTCTTCTGGGAAACAGCCTCAGTGGCTGGATGATTGACAGCTTTGGGTATCCCGCCCTCTTTATGACCTTTGCCCTGTTTCCCTTGGCAGGTGTCATCCTGTATTTTTTTGTAAGGAAAAGAATATGATTGCAGCTGTAGTGAATGCCGTCGCCGTTGTGGCCGGTTCTCTGATTGGTGTCTTGTGCTCGAAGCGAATTAACCAGGAGCTTTCCCGGGTGGTGCAGACTGGTGCCGGCGTGGTGACCATCGTCATTGGCATGGAAATGGCCCTGGCCTACGAGAACATCATCTTTCTGGCTATGGCGGTGATTGCCGGCGGCATCATCGGCTCCTGGCTTGATATTGACGGAAGGATTCTGCAGCTGGGAGATGCCCTGGGCCGCCTGGTGCTGGGAAGGAGGCGTGGAGCCCCTACGGAGTCTTCCAGCAGGGAGGGCGATGCAGGCTGCCTTGATGGTGTCAGCTGCTTTGCCTACGGATTCTTGAATGCTTCGGTGCTGTTCTGCGTGGGTGCCATGGCCATCCTTGGTTCCTTGGAGGCGGGCATGGACGGCGACTACACCATCATCTTCACCAAGTCGGTGTTGGACGGCTTTATGGCCATTGTCTTTGCCGCCGCCCTGGGAATTGGAACCGCCTTCTCCGCCCTGTCGGTGCTGGTGTACCAGGGTGCTCTGACCCTGCTGGCAGGTCTGGTGGCGCCCTATGTCCATGACATCATGCTGGCGGAGCTGGGGGCCACCGGTGGAGCGCTCATCATCATGATCGGGGTGAATCTCATGGGCTTGGCCAAGATAAAGACTGCCAACTACCTGCCGGCACTGGTGCTTTCCGTGGTGTTTGTGGTGGTGCAGGATGTGGTGGGCGTGTGATTGGAGTGGCGGAGAATGTCGAACGGTAAGGGGAGAGCAGTGGCGCTGCCCGGTGTGTGTGAAGAACCGGGGTATGTGATGAAACGGCAAACAAGGGCGTGTCTATGAGAAAGAGTCCGTACGAACTTGATTTTGAGGAATATATCCGCCACACAGATGCAAGCAAGAAAGACGAATCTGAAGAAGGGAATTCATGAGAAGTCCGTTTACTTGGAGCGTTTTTTCCTCAACCTCCTGCTTGGAGAGAACCATGACCTTAAAAACAGATATATTCACATTGACTACGCACGATATATGGCTCAAGGTGACAATGTAAACGACAATGTAAACGACAACGCACGGCTTACTGCAAATCAGCAGAAGATTATTGATGAAGTACGGAAGAATCCGTTTGTGACCCAAGAAGAGCTCTCCGAATGTATTGGAATCACGCTGGCAAATATAAATCGGAACATGAAAAGATTGCAGGAGCAGGCCCTTGTCAGACGAGTGGGGGCCGACAAGAACGGCTATTGGGAGATTCTGAAATGAGGCAGAATGAGAGGAAGCTGTGGGGCAATTTAAGCGTAGGAGCTAAAATACACTGTTTTGGTCAACAAAAAGTTCTGCAGAGCATTGCAAGGGATGCAATGGTGGTGTAATTTTCTCTAAAATCCCC